>CAIRRW010000181.1 GCA_903881065.1 uncultured Bacteroidota bacterium | reverse complement strand
GCAGGTCGAATTTGTTACTGGAGAAAAAGAGGCGTTCAGAGATTTGAATAAACAACGGACTTTAGAAGTAATTAAAGAACTGTTAAATGATAATTACAAGTTAAAAGATATTGCAATACTTGTGCGTAAGAATACGGATGGCAGTGACATTGCCAACTACCTTACTCAAAATGGAATTGAAGTTATTTCTTCCGATTCATTATTACTCAGTAATTCAACGGAAATAAATTTTATCCATTCCTTATTAAAATACCTTGCCAATACCAGCGACAACATTACTCAAACGGAAATACTGGAATATTTAGTTGCAGCAAAATATCTTGAAAGCAATTCGCTGGAAAAGGTTATTTTGCTTAAAAACAAATCCGGATTGCTGTCAATAATTAAATCGGCAGGAATTAATTTCAGCATTGCTCACCTTTCGAAGATGGCGCTGTATGAGCTTTGTGAGGAGTTGATTCGTATTTTCAGATTGAATGCAAAGCCTGATGCTTACATACAATTTTTCCTTGATGAAGTATTGAATTACTCCATAAAGAAAAATAATAATCTCAATGATTTTATTGAATACTGGGAAGAGAAGAAGTTGAAAGCATCGCTGATAGTGCCTCAGGGAATGGATGCAGTAAGCATTATGACTATTCACCGTGCTAAAGGGTTGGAGTTTCCTGTTGTTATTTTGCCTTTCTCTAACAGTAAAGTTACCAATGGGAAAGATAATTTATGGATTGATTTGCATAACGATAAACTTCCCAACCTGCCTTCTGCATTGGTTCCTGTGAGTGCTACACTGGAAGAAACTGAATATGCAGAATTATATACCGACGAGAAAAACAAATCCTTGCTTGATAATTTGAATGTGCTGTATGTTGGGTTTACGCGTGCCGAAGAACGCATGTATATATTTACGGGCAAGCCCAGCAAAACACCTGACAACTTAGGTACTGTATCGGATATGCTTTGTTATTATTATCAGCAGAAAGGAGAATGGAATGAAGGGAAAACAGTGTATACCTTTGGCGATCCTGTAAATCATAAAGTATCAACTTCAAACTTGAAACCTGAAACTTTAAACTACAAACTGGAAACTTTTAACTCTAATCAATGGAGAGAAAACATTAAAATGCGGGCTGCTGCGCCGAGTATCTGGAACACTGAATTTGCAGATACCAAGAAGGATTACGGTGTTGTGGTGCATTCTGCTTTAGCGAAAGTAAAAACGGAAACAGACATTGAACCTGCTTTAAAAGCTATGTGTGCAGAAGGGTTGATAACGAATGAAGAGAAACAAATTTTGTTTGTTACACTTACTAAAATTGTAAATCATCCATCTCTCAAACATTATTTTGCTGAAGGATTAACAATAAAAAATGAAGCGGAGATTATTACTTTAGCCGGCGATTTATTTAGACCTGACCGCGTAATATTAACAGGGAAAACTGCTGTGGTTATCGATTACAAAACTGGTGAAGAAATACCGAAACATAAACAGCAAATTATACAATATGCTGATTTATTAATTGAAATGGGATATTCGGTTTCTGAAAAACTACTTGTTTATATTGAGGAAGAGAAGGTGGTTTTGGTTCAATAGTTTATTAATTTGCATTAATCTTCTGCCTTAAACTTACAATAGTGTTTTCCTTCCAAGAGTTAAATAATGTAATACAGTTTTAAACTTATATTTTATTTACATTTCATCGAAGGATAGGTAATACAAATTTAATGCTTTTACCTTTTCGAAATAAAACTTAAATTCTCCTCTTTGTACAATTTAAAACACTTCACATTTATCTCTGATTGAAGAGAGCAAATTTTTAATTTGTGCATGGAAAACTTCCTACTATAAACAATAGGCTACTAAGTTTTAGCAGCTTTTGGTAAAAACTTCCGTTCTTTCAGATAATACATGTTTCCTTTTTCCATCACATGCACTATTAGATGTTCAATGGAAATAGGTGCGCCATCTTCTATATCTGCAATATTTGAGTGACGGATATTATGCCCATCAAAAATAAGAATCAATCCGGAACCTATCGCTTCCATTTTATTTCCTTCGGTT
>CAIRRW010000180.1 GCA_903881065.1 uncultured Bacteroidota bacterium | reverse complement strand
GGGATGTATTATAATGTATGATTAAGCAAATTGCCGCTTTCCACTAATTGTTTCAAATGTGGCTCATAAACTACTTTTTTCATCAATTCTATATGTCCGATATGATGACAATCGGTACCGAGAAAAGAAATCATGTTTTTCTCTATTAATTGCTCAGCAACCATCTTTGTTGCAATAGAATAATAACCAGAAAGCGAATTAATATTCATTTGCAAAAGAACTCCTTTATCTACAAAATCCTGGTATTTATTAAATTCCTGATGCCAGAAATTATATCGTTCGGGATGTGCCAGAACAGGTTTATAACCCAATGTTTGCATTTTAAAAATAACATGAAACATATTATCTGGAGGGTTCATATACGAAATTTCAAACAATAAATAATTGTTACCGAATGTCAATAATTTTTCTTCATCCAGTTTACGTTCAAAGTCAAAATCCAGATAATATTCAGAAGCAGCTTCCACAATAATCGGAACCTTATTTTCCGTCACTTTAGCCTTCACGTCTTCCAACCCAGCTAATATCGTAGCCGACGAATTCTTATAATAATCACTCATCGTATGTGGCGTGGTTATTACCTTCCTATAACCAAAGTTATGCATTTCAGTAATCATCTCCACACTTTCCTCCACACTTTTCGACCCATCATCAATCGCCGGTATAAAATGCGAATGCATATCACAACCCACATAAGATAAGTCCACAGGCGTTTCCAACCTTTTATTCTTTTTAAATCTATCGAATAATCCCACCTGTTTTTATAATTTATAATTTGTTTTAAACCACTCCAAAGTATATTTCAATCCTTCCTCTATTTTAATCTGCGGATAATAATTTAAAATATTTTTAGCCTTCGAAATATCCGCCAACGAATCTCTTATATCTCCGGCACGTTCTTCTCTAAATGCAGGTTGAATGCTGCTTCCTGTAAGATTTCTCAAAACATCAACCAGTTGTTTTAATGAAATTCGTTCGCTCACAGCAATATTAAACACATCACCCATTGTATTTATATTTTCCGCAAACATAGCCTTTATATTAGCTTGCACAGCATTTGCCACAAAAGTAAAATCACGCGTCTGCTCGCCATCACCATTTAATACCGGAGCTTTGTTATGCAGCAAAGCATTAATAAATAAAGGAATTGCAGCAGCATACTCGCCTTGCGGATTTTGTCTCGGACCAAAAATATTAAAGTAACGCAAGCCAATAATTTCCATTGAATACGTTTTCGCAAATATTTCGCCATACAATTCATTCGTCATTTTCGAAACAGCATACGGCGACAACTGCTTCCCAATCTGGTTTTCCACCTTCGGTAATATTTTACTGTCACCATATACTGAAGATGAACTTGCATACACCACACGTTTAACTTTCTCATCGCGAGCAGCAATCAATACATTTAAAAATCCGGTAGCATTTACATTATGAGTAGCAATTGGATTTTTTATAGACCTTGGCACAGAACCTAATGCAGCCTGATGAAAAACATAATCGACTCCTTTGCAGGCGGCATTGCAATCATCAATATTGCAAATGTCACCTTTAGTAAACTGAAAGTTATTTCTCGATAAAAAAGGCTGGATGTTCTCTTCAAAGCCAGTTGATAAATTATCAAGTACAATTACTTTTTTAGCATTGTATTTAAATAAATACTCTACAATGTTGGAACCAATAAAGCCGGCACCTCCCGTAACTAAAAAGGTTTTTGTTGAAATATCTAAAGTGTGAAATGGAGTATCGTACATATTTTAGTTATAACTTATAACTATCTTTTTACATATTGCTGTTCGTAGTATTTTTTATAATCTCCTGAAGTAACGTTATTCAGCCACTCTTCATTGGCAAGATACCAGTCAACGGTTCTTTCCAATCCTTCTTCAAATTGTAAAGAAGGTGTCCAGCCTAATTCTTTTTGAAGTTTGGAACTGTCAATCGCATAGCGCATATCATGTCCGGCGCGGTCTTTTACGTATGTTATAAGTTCTGCAGATTTGCCTTCCGGACGATTCAATTTCTTATCCATTATCTTGCACAACAAATGAATCAAGTCAATGTTAGTCCATTCATTATGTCCGCCAATATTGTAAGTAGTTCCTGCTTTTGCATTATGGAATATTACATCAATAGCTCTTGCATGATCTTCTACAAATAACCAGTCACGTATATTTTCACCTTTTCCGTAAATCGGAATTGATTTATTATTCTTGATATTGTAAATGGAAAGAGGAATAAGTTTTTCAGGGAAATGATAACTTCCATAATTGTTCGAACAGTTTGAAATTACTGCATCCAAGCCATAAGTATCATGATACGCTCTCACAAAATGGTCGGAACTGGCTTTAGATGCAGAGTACGGACTGTGAGGGTCATAGGCTGTTGTTTCAGTAAACAAACCAGTTTCTCCTAATGTTCCGTAAACTTCATCAGTTGATACGTGATAAAAACGATGTGCCGAAAAGTTGTCTTTCCATTCATTTTTAGCAGCATTCAAAAGATTAACGGTGCCGATAACATTTGTCATCACAAACTCTAAAGGATTTGTAATGCTTCTATCCACATGGCTTTCGGCAGCCAAATGAATTACAGAATCAAATTTATTTTTTGAAAATAATTCATTTATAAATGCAGCATCTACAATATCACCTTTTACAAAACTATAATTTGATTTGTTTTCGATATCCTTTAAATTAGCTAGATTCCCTGCATAAGTCAATTTATCCAGGTTAACTATTTCATAGTTCGGATATTTATTTACAAATAACCTTACAACGTGTGAGCCAATAAAACCGGCTCCTCCAGTGATTAATATCTTTTTCAT
This sequence comes from uncultured Bacteroidota bacterium, assembly GCA_903881065.1. Lineage (GTDB taxonomy): Bacteria > Bacteroidota > Bacteroidia > 2-12-FULL-35-15 > 2-12-FULL-35-15 > 2-12-FULL-35-15. The sequence continues at coordinate 10,549 of CAIRRW010000180.1, read as the reverse complement.
CTTATAATTTTAAACTTAATTATAAACTCCAATAATTTAATTCTTTAATCTTTCCTCTTAGTATTCCTTTAACATCAACTACGACACCGCCTTCTGAAAGAATAGATTTGTAGTATTGTTCATCTAAATTTAAATATTCCTTATGATTAACGCATACTACAACAGCATCGTATCCTGTTCCAGCTTTCTCAATTAATCCAAAACCATATTCATGTTTTAGTTCTTCAGAAGAAGCATAAGGGTCAACGATATCAACTTTAACACCAAAGGATTCAAATTCTTTTATTACATCCGCAACTTTTGAATTACGTATATCACTAACATTCTCTTTAAATGTAGCACCCATAACCAAAACGCGTGACTCAGAAATATTTTTCTTTGCAGCAATAATACTTTTTACAGTTTGTTTGGCAACATAAAATCCCATTGAATCGTTTACATACCTCCCGGAATTGATAACCCGGGAATGATAACCCAATGCTTCAGCCTTATACGTTAAATAATATGGGTCAACACCAATGCAATGCCCGCCAACCAAACCAGGCGAGAACTTTAAAAAATTCCATTTAGTACCTGCAGCTTCAAGCACATCAAACGTATTAATTCCCAGTCTGCTGAAAATAATGGAGAGTTCATTCATCAAAGAAATATTTACATCTCTTTGAGTATTCTCAATGATTTTTGCAGCTTCAGCAACCTTTATAGAAGGCGCTTTGTGCACTCCCGGCTCTACAATAATCTTATATGTTTCGGCAATTACTTCCAAAGATTCTTCATCGCAGCCAGAAACAACTTTTAAAATTTTTGTGATGGTATGTTCCTTATCTCCTGGATTTATTCTCTCCGGAGAATAGCCTACTTTAAAATCTGTTTTGAATTTTAAACCTGATACTTCTTCGAGTACAGGTATGCAATCTTCTTCAGTACAGCCTGGATAAACAGTAGATTCATAAACTACATAGTCACCCTTTTTTAATGCTTTTCCAACTGATGTGGATGCTCCAATCAATGGTTTTAAATCCGGTAAATTGTGCTCATCAATTGGTGTAGGGACAGCAACAATAAAAAAGTTGGCTTGTCTTAAAACTTCAATCGAAGTAGTAAATTCAATATCGCATCCATCAAACTCTTTAGAATCGAGTTCCTGCGAAGGATCGATTTTATTTTGCATCATTTTCACCCGCTCTTCATTAATATCAAAGCCGATAACTTTTACTTTTTTTGCAAATGCCAAGGCAATTGGTAAACCAACATATCCAAGACCAATGATTGCGATTTTCGCTTCTTTATTTTTAATTTTTTTAATCATGATTTTCTATTCTCTTTTCTTAATGAATAAATCCGTTCAATAATATCCACAACTTTTAACCCTTCCATTGCGTTTGTTGTGATTTCTGTTTTGCCCTTTAAAGTATTAATAACATTGGTGATTACCTGAGGATGATTATTTGCCGACCCTTTATATGTTCCATAATCATTAGCCGAATTTGTAGGGCCAAGTTCAGGTATTGTATACTCTTTTATGTTGCAATACTCCACTTTTTCAAGATACTGTCCGCCTAATTTTACACTTCCTTTACTTCCAACTACAGTAATACTGCTTTCTAAATTACTTCCCCAAACTGCTGTAGAGTAATTAATACAACCCATTCCTCCACTTTCAAAATTAAAACTTACTAATCCGCTGTCTTCAAATTCTGTAAGCTTGTTATGATTAAAATCTTTAAACAAAGCCTGTATATCCTTTATGTCGCCAAATAACCAATACATAATATCAATGAAATGAGAAAACTGAGTAAATAAAGTTCCGCCATCAAAACTTTGTGTACCTCTCCAACCTCCCTGTTTATAGTATTTTTCGTCTCTGTTCCAAAAACAATTTAATTCAACAATAAAGATATCTCCAATTATTTTTTCCTCAACAATCTTTTTCAACCAGGCAGAGGGCGGAGAATATCTGTTTTGCATCACACAAAACACGGTTTTGTTTTTTGCTGAAGCACTATTAATTATCGTTTCACAATCTGTTTTTGTCAAAGCCATTGGTTTTTCAACCACCACATTTTTCCCTGAATCAATAGCCAATAATGCATGTTCGCAATGCAATCCGTTTGGGGTACAAATTGTAACAACATCTAAATCGTTATTGGCAGCAAGCAACTCATCAATTGATGTATAATATTTTTCATCAATGCCGGCAAGCCCCAAATCTTCCTTCGGCAACACATCACAAACAGCAACAAGTTCAGCTTCCGAATTTCTCCTCACCATCTCTGCATGCCGCTGCCCAATATGCCCCTGCCCGATTATTGCAAACTTTATCTTCCCCATTTATAATTTACAAACCTTCCCGCTTTCTAATTTATATTTCTGTTTACTTTCCTTGCAAACCGCCTGTCCATCTTTATCAAAAGCCAGTTTATGACCATATTCGCTCACCCAGCCAATTTGTTTTGCAGGATTGCCAACCCATAACGAATACGGTTGAACATCCTTTGTAACAACAGCTCCGGCACCAATAAAAGCAAATTCCCCAATATCATGTCCGCAAACAATAGTAGCATTTGCGCCAATTGTAGCTCCTTTGCCAACATGAGTTTTAACATATTCGTTTTTACGGTTTATTGCACTTCGTGGATTAATTACATTAGTAAAAACCATTGAAGGCCCCAGAAAAACATCATCATCACAAATAACTCCGGTATAAATCGAAACATTGTTTTGCACTTTCACATTATTTCCTAAAACCACATCAGGAGAAATAACCACATTTTGCCCGATATTGCAATTTTCTCCAATAATACTGTTAGGCATAATATGCGAGAAATGCCATATTTTACAGCCTTTCCCAATCTTGCAGCCAGCATCTATTATTGCACTATCGTGTACAAAATATTCTTTAGTCATTATATTTTTGATACTAAGAATACGTTAATATTTTTACTCTTTATTCTGTTAAAGTCGACAGTAATTCTCAATAATAAGAGTGAAATTCGCGAAAAAAAGAGTAGAATTGGCAATAATAAGAGTAGAATTCTCAAAGAAAAGAGTAGAATTGGCAATAAAAAGAGTAGAATTATCAGCATAAAGAGTAGAGTAGAGGCAACCTTATCACCATCTTTGCCTTTATCCGTCGCTAATACAACACTTTTATTAAAATCCCTGCCTATTTGTACCATCAATTCCTCTCTATTAAAACTGACGGTGCTCCGTTTTATTCAATTCGTCTTTTGATAAAGATTTAAAATAGTTATAAGTTATTTTTAATCCTTCTTCACGGCTAACTTTTGGTTCCCAGCCTAAAATTGCCCTGGCTTTTGTAATATCAGGTTTACGCTGTTTCGGGTCATCCTGCGGCAAAGGTTTCGAAATTAATTTTTGAGATGTACCAGTAAGTTTAATTATCTCTTCTCCAAACTCTTTAATCGTTATTTCACTTGGATTGCCAATGTTCATAGGCTGTACATAATCACTCATCAGCAAACGATATATTCCTTCAACCAAATCATCCACATAACAGAATGAACGGGTTTGAGAGCCGTCACCAAACATAGTTAAATCCTCGCCTCTTAGTGCTTGCCCAATAAAAGCAGGTAATACACGACCATCATTAAGTCGCATTCTCGGTCCGTAAGTATTAAAAATACGTATAATGCGGGTTTCCAAACCATGATAAGTATGGTAAGCCATTGTCATTGCTTCCATAAATCGTTTCGCTTCATCATAAACTCCTCTAGGGCCCACAGGATTTACATTTCCCCAATATTCCTCTGTTTGCGGATGAACCAAAGGGTCGCCATAAACTTCGGAAGTGGAAGCCACAAGAATGCGTGCTTTTTTTACACGAGCCAAACCAAGTAAATTATGAGTTCCAAGCGAACTTACCTTTAAAGTTTGAATCGGAATTTTTAAATAATCAATAGGAGAAGCAGGCGAAGCAAAATGCAGAATATAATCCAAATCGCCGGGAACAAACACAAACTTGGAAACATCGTGATGATAAAACTCAAAATGTTCAAGTTTGGTAAGATGTTCAATGTTTTTTAAGTCGCCGGTAATCAAATTATCCATGCCGATAACATGGTATCCTTCTTTAATAAATCTATCGCAAAGGTGAGAACCTAAAAACCCTGCTGCGCCTGTAATTAATACTCTTTTCATGTTTATTTTACAATTTCTCTTCCTATTGAACAATAATAATATCCAAGTTCTTTCATTTGCTGATTGCTGTATAAATTACGGCCATCAAATATGGTTTTGTTTTTTAATAATGATGATACTTTATCGAAATCAGGAGTGCGGAATAAACTCCATTCTGTAGCTATCAGCAAAGCATCCGCATCTTTCAATGCTTCATATTCATCATTCGCATAATTAATTTTATCACCGATTAATTTCCGAACATTATTAATCGCTTCAGGGTCGTAAGCCGAAATAATAACACCTTCTTTCACCAGCTCATCAATGATATATAAAGCAGGCGCTTCGCGAATATCATCTGTATCAGGCTTGAAAGCCAGTCCCCAGATTGCTATCTTCTTGCCTTTCAAATTTCCTTTGAAATAATCCCTGATTTTTGGAACAATTATAGTCTTTTGTTTTTCATTAATGTCCATTACAGAATCAAGTATCTTGAAATCATAATTCACTTCAGCTGCTGATTTAGCCAATGCCTGCACATCTTTCGGAAAACAACTTCCTCCATAACCAATACCCGGGAATAAAAAGCGTTTACCAATTCTGTCGTCACTTCCAATTCCAATTCTCACTGCATCAACATCTGCACCTAATTTCTCGCATAGGTTTGCAATTTCATTCATGAAAGTAATTTTGGTTGCAAGAAATGCATTTGCAGCATATTTAGTCAGTTCAGCTGATTTTTCATCCATAAACAAAATTGGATTCCCTTGACGAACATAAGGTTTGTAAAGTTCTTCCATTGTTTTACGAGCTCTTTCAGTACTTGTACCGATTACAACTCTATCAGGTTTTAAAAAATCATCAACAGCAAATCCTTCTCTCAAAAATTCAGGATTTGATACTATGTCAAAATCAACTTTTGCGTTTTTAGCTACTGCAACACGCACTTTTTCTGCAGTACCTACAGGTACCGTACTTTTATCAACAATAACTTTATAATCCTTAATAATCTTTCCTAAATCATCGGCTACACCAAGTATATAACTTAAATCAGCCGAGCCGTCTTCGCCAGGAGGAGTAGGCAATGCAAGGAAAATAATTTTTGCATTTTCAATTGCTTCAGCAAGATTGGTTGTAAAAGTCAATCTTCCCTGTTTAATGTTCCTTTCAAATAATACATCCAAATGAGGTTCATAAATCGGCACCTCACCATTTTGCATTTTCTTTACTTTTTCCTGATTAATATCAACACAAATTACATGGTTTCCGGTCTCTGCAAGGCAAGTGCCCGTTACTAAACCTACATATCCTGTTCCTACTACTGCTATATTCATAATTTATAAATTTTTACGTGTATTTTTATTTTATTTATTTACAAATTCAAGAACCGAATCTGTAATGTATTTTAATGTCTCTTCATCCAACTCAGTATGCATTGGCAGCGATACTACAGAAGTACAAAGCTTTTCGGTTACAGGAAAATCTCCTGATTTATATCTTTCATCTAAATAAGCCTTTTGTAAATGCAATGGAATCGGATAATAAATCATCGCGGGTATATCTTTGGCTGCTAAAAACTCACGCAGTGCATTTCTATCAACTCCGTTTAACTGCAATGTATATTGATGAAACACGTGATTGGAATATGCCGCACGTGCAGGTGTTTTCAATTTAGGATTATTTGAAAATGCCTTGTCATAATAACTTGCAACTTTGTTTCTAGCTGCGCAATAATTATCAAGCTGACGTAATTTAATTCTCAAAATAGCAGCCTGAATACTGTCAAGGCGAGAATTAACACCAATTAAATCATGAATATATTGTGCAGTCTGCCCATGATTTGCAATGATTCTAATTTTTGCTGCCAATGCATCATCATTTGTAAAAATTGCGCCCCCATCTCCATAACATCCTAAATTTTTTGAAGGGAAGAATGATGTACAGCCTACTGTTCCTATTGCTCCCGCTTTTTTCTTCGTTCCATCAGCATAAATATATTCAGCACCAATTGCCTGTGCTGTATCTTCAATTACATACAAATTATGTTTTTTAGCCAATGCCATTATCGCTTCCATATTAGCACATTGACCAAACAAATGAACAGGTACAATAGCTTTAGTTTTAGGAGTAATTGCTTTTTCGATAGCCTTAACATCAATGTCAAAAGTATCAGGAATTACATCAACCAATACCGGTTTCAAACCTAATAAACCTATAACTTCAGCAGTTGCCACATAAGTAAAGTCGGCAGTAATCACTTCGTCGCCCGGTTTTAAATCCAATGCCATCATCGCAATCTGAAGCGCATCTGTGCCATTTGCGCAAGGTATTACGTGTTTTACACCAAGATATACTTCCAATTCCTTCTGAAATTCCTTTACTTCAGGTCCGTTAATAAACGCAGTATTATTTATTACATTTTGAATTGCTGAATCAACTTCGTTTTTTATTTTTTCGTATTGACTTTTAAGGTCAACCATCTGAATTTTCCTCGCTACTTTTTCCATTTTTATCAATATTTAAATAAGGATGCGAAGTTAATAAAATTATATAAACGTGATAGGGGATTATTATATATTGTATTGCATATTAAATTGTAATTTAGCGCACTTTTAATAAAAATGAAAAAGATAGGTTTTATTGTTTTAGTTTTTTGCTTCAATCTTCTTTCCGCACAGGTGAGTATAAAAGATTCTTCTATTTATACTCCTTTGATTAGCGCTTCTTATGGCTACCAAATGCCAGGAGGTAATATGGTAAGTAGGTTTGGCAACAATTCTTCCACCCAGTTGAGCCTTGAATTTAAAAGCCGTTCCTATTTAATGATTGGAATTAATGGTAGCTTTTTCTTTGGAAATACAATAAAAGAAAATGTTTTGGCAAATATCTCTACTCACGATGGAGGTGTAATAGGTCAGGATGGTCAGTTTGCTAATATTCCAATGTTCGAACGCGGATTTACTGTTTCCGGAACCCTTGGTGGAATGATTCATTTTAAGAAACCTAATCCTAATTCGGGAATTGTATTTAATGAAGGTTTTGGTTTTATTCAGCACAAAATAAGGATTGAGGTAATTGGAAATAACGTTCCCGAACTTGATAAACAGTACAAAAAAGGTTATGACAGGTTAACAAACGGTTTTTTACTAACTCAAAGTTTAGGCTATATGTATCTTAGTAACAACCGACTTTTGAACTTTTATTTTGGTCTGGAATGTTTAGAAGGGTTCACTCAAAACCGCCGTAGTTATGATTATGACCTGATGGCTCAGGATACCAAAAAGCGAGTGGACATTTTATATGGTGCGCGAATAGCATGGATTTTACCTTTGTATAAGAAATCACCTTCAGAGTTTTACACCCATTAAATTCACCTTCCGAAAGCAATACTAAAAGTGAATATTAATAATCGTTTGAGATGCAGATAATTTACAATTTCTCCATTTACCTTTATTTATTTGTTATACGCATTGCTTCAATGTTTAATTCAAAAGCAAAATTATGGGTAACTGGCAGAGCAAAGCAGGAATTGGCTCTTCGACAAGCTAAATACAAAATACAAAATACAAAATATAAAATCATCTGGTTTCATTGTGCATCTCTTGGCGAGTTTGAGCAGGCGCGACCATTAATAGAAGCAATAAAACTAAATCCTAAATCTATTATTGTATTAACCTTCTTTTCCCCTTCGGGATACGAAATCAGGAAGAATTATCAATCTGCCGATTATATATTTTATCTGCCGATTGATACTCTATCGAATGCCCGAAAGTTTATTGAAACGATTAATCCTACCGCTGTTTTCTTTGTAAAATATGAGTTTTGGTTTAATTATTTACAGGAATTAAAACGAAAAAACATACCAACTTATCTGGTAATCGGTATTTTCAGGGAGAATCATTATTTCTTTAAAGTATATAGCAGCTGGTTTCGCAAGCAATTGAAATGTTTTACACATTTTTTTCTGCAGGATGAAAAGTCAGTGGAATTATTAAAATCAATTGGCTATACCAATACTACTTTTGCCGGAGATACCCGGTTCGACAGAGTTGCAGACATTGCCGCGAATATAAAATCGTTTCCATTGATTGAGCAGTTCAAACAGGATAAAAAAATACTGATAGCAGGCAGTAGCTGGCGCGAAGACGAAGACATAATTGCTCAGTTTAAACTTGGAAGTTTAAAGTTAATAATTGCACCTCACGAGATAGATGAGAATCATATTAAATCGATACTGGAACTATTTAAAAGTTCAACAATTGTAAGGTATTCTCAGGCAAATGAAGTAAATGTAAAAGCAGCCGAAGGGATGATAATAGATAATATTGGGATGTTGTCGTCGCTATATCAATATGGTGCTATTGCTTATATTGGTGGCGGATTCGGCAAAGGAATTCATAACATTCTGGAAGCCGCCACCTTTGGTTTGCCAACCATTTTCGGACCTAATTACCAGAAGTTTAATGAAGCCAAGGAATTAATTCATCTTGGCGGTGCATTTTCAATTACCAATCATACCGAATTTGAAAATACAATGCAGTTGTTAAGTGATAAATCAGTTTTGAAAACCGCTTCTCACCAGTCGAAACAGTATGTGCAAAATAGAGTAGGGGCTACTTCAAAAATTTTGAATTCAATTGATTGGATGTCTTTTTGATTCTAGTTATAACTTAAGAGATAAAGATTTTAATTTCTTTACAAGTTACATGGATATAACTTAATCTTGTAATTATAGAAACAGTTGTAAGTTTAAAGGAAAGTTTGTTTGCAGGTAAAAAAACACAGGCAAAGGCGTCGTTTCTGCTAAAACAAAGAAGATGTGTAATACCAATAAGGATGCAAAAACTTCCAAACTTTGGGAGTTGAGCAAAATCAACCGTCTGAGCCCTATTCCAACGGTCCGACAGGGCAAATACAATCGTTTTTGCCTTTTCTCCAGCAAGAAACTTGGCTCGGACAACTGTTTTTGTCAACTTGCACGTTACAGAGTTTACAAAAACGATTGTTTTTATTTAATTGCCAGCTGGTAACTCACAAAAAACATTCGTTTTTGCTCTGTCTGATGTAAACAATAGATAAAAAACGTTCGTATTTGCCCACTTGCCGGCATTTTGGGCAAAAATGATGTTTACCTTGAACTTTTATACTTTTCGCCATGTGTTTTTCACCTTTAAACAATATACTCAAAAAATATGCTTCGCTAATCCTGAGCTAAAGGTTGTGAAGCAGGAGCTATAAAAACAAAAATCCCTTACCAATTTCTTGATAAGGGACTTTTCATAACGATTTAATAAACTATTTCGTTTCCGTTTCTTTTTTAGCGTAACGGGTGCGGAATTTATCAACACGACCTGCTGTATCTACCAATTTAACTTTTCCGGTATAAAAAGGGTGAGACATGTTCGAAATCTCCAACTTTACAATCGGATACTCATTTCCATCTTCCCAAACTACAGTTTCTTTTGACTCTACACATGATTTAGTTAAGAATGAATAATCAATACTCAAATCTTTAAATACTACTAAACGATAGTTCTCTGGGTGAATTTCTGGTTTCATTTTATTCTTAATTTTTATTTTTAGGAGTGCAAAGATAGTTATTTCAATTAAACCTGCAATATTCTTTTAATAATATTTTAAAGTTTACTTTTGCCCAATGAAAAAATCAATGTTCAAACTATTAGCCCGATTTAATAAAATGGTTTTACCTAAATATCATTACCGCGATTTAACCAAGCTAAAGAAATGGGAAAAAGCCATTGTTGGTTATAAATACTGGGTTACTATTAATGAGTTGGATTGATTTTATTAAATGAATACTCAATTTTCGTAAAATGCTAACAAGCTAAATAAGTTACCCTCTTGGTTTCTTTGGTTCTGAATCGTTTTGCTTAGGCTGAGTAGGTTGCGGAGATTGAGGTTTTGGATGATCATTATTTTGATTTTCATTTTTCCATTGAGATACTCTACGTCTAGCAGTACTATAAGTAATTAGATCGGCAATAGCAAAAGCGAAAAAAAGAATTCCAAAGATAGTACCTAATAATGCAGAACTAAATAGTGCTATTAATAAGCATAAAAATGCACAAATAAACCACAACCACCATAGCCTTCCACGTACTTTTGGGGCGCCATCAGCTACAGATTTTTTGCTGTTAATAATATTCTTTTTTATGGTTTTCAATACTATTTTGTTAATGTCCTTTTTAGCTAACATCACTCCTCCTTTAGCAGGAGTTGTGTTAACGTAAGTAAGCTCTTTTACCTTTACTATTGTTGATTTTTCGGATGTTTCTTCCTTGTTTTCAAAAGCAGCAGGTATAACAATTTTGTCAATTTCAGGTTCTGCTTTTTGACATTTTACAATTGGCTCATCAATCGTTTTTGGTTTTATAATAGCTTCATTATT
>CAIRRW010000179.1 GCA_903881065.1 uncultured Bacteroidota bacterium | reverse complement strand
TCTGCCAATCCTATTTGAGTTCCAAAATCTGTCCTCTTTTGAAGCATTGCAGCATTTGTAATTTTACCTACCGTGTCAGTGTTCGCACATGTTTTTACCCCAAGCAAATCCAAATCTGTTTTAAGTTTCAAAATATCATTGTTGATATCGGTTTGAGTTACTGTGGTTGCGGCAACTGTAGATAAGCTTTTAGTAGGAATAATCAAATAAACCACCACGCCAGCTACTGCCAATAAAATTGAAGTTTTAATAATTGTCATTTTCATTTGTTTTTTTGTTTAGATTAATATTAAGTTAATTACAAAAGCAAAACTATACATATTATTTAATTCAAATGATTTAATTATTAAATTAGATTGCTTTTAAATAAATAATTGTTTCTTCTCTTTACATATAAATAAGTAGAGTTTTAGTAGAATTAAATTGATTTATAAAAGCTAACCAATCCAGAATCAAAAAGCTTAATTAAAATCAGATACTTGACCTAAATACCTTAATTTTGAACAATAATAAAGTGTGGATGAAATCAGTTAAATTATATTGTCTGGTAATTCTTGGTATGTTAATTCATACGTATAGTTACGCACAAGTTATTTCAAGCGGTTCGGATCATGGCTTTTTTCTTTGTACCGATAGTACCGTAAGTGGCTGGGGATACAATAACTATGGTGAAGTAGGGAACAGCACAACTGCGCCACTATACTATCCGGAAAGGATTCAAGGACTTACAGGGATTATTTCTGTTGCTGCTAAAGGCAATCATTCATTGGCTTTAAATAATAATGGAACAGTAATGGGTTGGGGCGATAATGGTTATGGCGAAGTAGGGGATGGTACAGCAATACAACGAAATTCGCCTGTTCACGTTTCCGGCCTTACAGGAATTACTGCTATTGCCTGTGGATACGAACATTCACTTGCTCTTAAAAACGATAGTACTGTTTGGACATGGGGAGATAATACATTTGGTGAACTAGGTGATGGTACTTTTATTCAAAGAGATATTCCAGTTCAGGTAATTGGACTTACAGGAATTACAGCAATTGCGGGAGCAGGTGATTTTTCACTTGCTTTGAAAAAAGACGGCACCGTTTGGGCTTGGGGATATAATTATTTTGGACAACTCGGCAATGGAACTACATCAATTAGTAATGTTCCGGTGCAGGTAACCGGACTTGCCAATGTGATTGCCATATCAGGTGGCGGCTATCATTCACTCGCACTTAGAGATGATAATACCTTATGGGCATGGGGTTGGAATAACAACGGCCAATTGGGTGACAACACTTCTACTGATAGTTACATTCCAAAATTGATAACCCGATTATCTGGCGTTATTGCTATATCAGGTGGCTGGGTACATTCACTTGCTTTGAAGAATGACGGAACTATATGGTCGTGGGGAAATAATTCTTTTGGACAATTAGGCAATAACTCCACTTTAAATTCGAGCATTCCTGTTCAAGTTTCAAACTTGAGCGGAGTTGCACAGATTTCGGCAGGCAGGTATCATTCTCTTTCTTTAAAAAATGATGGTACTGCATGGGGCTTTGGTTACAATCAATTTGGAGAACTTGCTGACAGTACTGGTATTCAACGGAATGTTCCATCAAAATCACTCTCCTTATGTTCTCAATTTACAGGTTTGGATGAAATGAAAAGCGATATTTTAGTTACAGTATTTCCTAATCCTTTCTCCGAAAGTACCACCATCGCATTTAATGAAATACAGAACCAAACTAAAATTAAAATATTCAATGTGATAGGTGAGGAGGTAGTCTCTATAACACTTAACGCC
>CAIRRW010000178.1 GCA_903881065.1 uncultured Bacteroidota bacterium | reverse complement strand
CTATGAAAACCTGTCATTCCGAACAGAATGGAGGAATCTCATTTTTATGGTTAGATGGAATTTCATTTGGAACATTAGGAGGAATCTCATTTTAAATAATAAGATAAAGAGATTCTTCGCTTCGCTCTGAATGACATTGTTCGTGTGCTTTGTGGGGATAGGGAGAAAAATGGCTTTGCCACTTTTCTCTCCCCTCCCCAAAAACCATGAAAACCTGTCATTCCGAACAGAATGGAGGAATCTCATTTTTATGGTTAGATGGAATTTCATTTGGAACATTGGGAGGAATCTCATTTTAAATAATAAGATAAAGAGATTCTTCGCTTCGCTCTGAATGACATTGTTCGTGTGCTTTTTGGGGATAGGGAGAAAAATGGCTTTGCCATTTTTCTCCCTATCAAATTAGGCTTGCTTATTTCTATTTACTCCAACTTCCTTTCCCCCTCCTCTATCGCTACATCATTAATGCTTGCAAATCGTTTTTTCATAAAGCCGTTTGTATCAAACTCCCAGTTTTCGTTGCCATAGCTGCGGTACCATTGTCCGGTATGGTCGTGCCATTCGTACTCGAACCGTACTGCTATCCTATTGTCGGTAAACGCCCACAATTCTTTTTTGAGTTTATAGTCCAGTTCTTTATTCCACTTTTCTATCAGAAACTGTTTTACTTCTTCACGCCCATTAATAAACTGATTTCTGTTTCGCCATTCGGTATCAATGGTGTAGGCAAGGCATACTTTTTTGGGGTCTTTGGTATTCCAGGCATTTTCGGCCATCTGTACTTTTTGTGTTGCTGTTTCGTGTGTAAACGGCGGTACTGGTGGTTTCTGTTCCATAGTAGTGTTTTATATTATTTGTTCAAATGTAAATGAAATTAAATTAATAATGGATATGTATTGAGGATATTGGGTTGAAGAGGCTAAACGAATGGAACGCTGATGGAGCTGATTTTTAGGATAAGGAATGATTTTGATTTACATTGTGTTATTTGAACTGAATGATCAAACTATTATTTAGAGATGATTGATTATTGAAATCAAATTTTAAAATAGAAAATTAGATGGTAATTTTAATTAAGCGCTCAGAACATCAATAAAAAAATATTTAACCACGCTTTTGAAAATTGTTTTGCAACTTGTAGCAAATAGGTAGAGAATTTATGACGGAATCGTCTGACAACGTCACCAAGTCAGATACAAATGTTACGGAGTCGTCTGACTTCGTTATCAAGTCAGATGCAAATGTTACGGAGTCATCTGACTTCGTTATCAAATCAGATGCAAATGTTACGGAGTCATCTGACTTCGTTATCAAATCAGATGCAAATGTTACGGAGTCGTCTGACTTCGTTATCAAGTCAGATGCAAATGTTACGGAGTCATCTGACTTCGTTATCAAGTCAGATGCAAATGTTACGGAGTCGTCTGACTTCGTTATCAAATCAGATGCAAATGTTACGGAGTCATCTGACTTCGTTATCAAATCAGATCGTAAATGAAAACAAGTTTGGCTTTTATGATGTATAGTAAAACGATTAAACTACTATAAAACAATTATTTATATGAATTATTTTTCAGCTGAAGGATAAAATCAAAGAAAACAATAGCGGACAGTTCCGGTATTGGCGTAAAAACGCTTACACCGCGTAAAAAACGTATCTTCAGCGTAAAGAACATAGCACAGGAAGGTTCAGTGAAAGTTATATGTCCGCGCGAAAAAGGAGACGTAACTTTTGAATTTGCATATACCAATACTCCATTAATTTTTTCATCATACGTTAACATTGGTGCAATGCCAAAATCAACACGCATTATTGCTGCTTTGCTGGTAGGTGCCAAGTATTCATTTATCTATCGTTTTACTACAAAAGATGGCACCTCCGACTGGAGTGATCCTATATCATTGATTGTGATGTAGGGGTTTGAAAAGTTAATGGTATCAAGTTGTCGAACTGTGAAAATCTAACTGAATAACTTTAAACTAAATAACTTTAAACTAAAAATACTCCCGCTGACAGAAATGTTGGCGGGAGTTTTTTTGTTGAGCCGCCACCCCCAGCCCCCTCCTTATAAGGAAGGAGGAGGAAGTAGTAACCGAAATACTTGGTGGAAAAATGCTTAGTACTTCATACATTGGCTCCCTTCGCCTTGTTTAAGGAGAGGGGGCGGGGGTGTGGTAGATGAGCATGATGTGTGGTCTTTTAACTCCCGCTGACAGAAATGTTGGCGGGAGTTTTTTTGTTTACCACTTAATTGAAATAACAACCGTTCACTTTTGGAAAACCTACCATTCACAAATAACGAATTTTTATTGGATATAATTGATATATCTTTACACTTTCAATCCTTAATTAACAACTTAATATGAAAAAAATAATTACTATTATTTCAATTTTTACTTTATTAAGTTGGAATGTAAAATCACAAACAATTACTTTTAATTTATTGCATGCCCCGTGTAATAATGATGGGGTACTTGCACTGCAAGTTTCAGGATTCAGCCAACCTATTAATTATTATGTTTACGGATTTAGCCCAAGTCAATTTATTCATGGGTCATCATTGGCAAATGATACAGTATTTAGCTATAGTGGAGGCCGAATCCAGGTTGATGTTGATGATTCATCTAATAACTACATCACTTCTTTTTTCTATGCAGGCCATCCCCCATTTACAGATTCTATTTATACTTCAGCCGCAATTTGCCCTGCGGTCAACCAATCTACTGCTTATATGCTTAATGGTGGTGTTGCTCCTTTTACAGTGCAATGGCTTGAAAATACTTCTGGAATGACAACATTAATAGCGAGTGTAAACCCAGTAACTCTTCTTAATGGATTTTACGATGTTTTAATTACAGATTCAAATGGTTGTATGTTTGGTTTATATCATGATAGTATTAAAAGCTATATTTCAAATGTACAATTTAATATTATTTCTACAAGTGCAAATTGTACAAATGGAACAGCCACTGTTGTTTTACCTTCGGGAGGAGTTGCACCATATACTTATATTTGGAGTAATGGTTCTACATCACCTTCCATATCAGGTTTGATGACGGGAAATTATCAAGTAAAAGTTACTGATGCTCAAGGATGTTATAATTCGCAAAGAACGTATGTAAATCAAATTACTATTGTTGGAGATAGTTCTGTAATAACCCCTTCAACATGTTTAAATAATAATGGAAGTATAATAACATTTGGATATGGCGGTGTTTCTCCTTATTCTTATTTATGGGATAGCGGTCAAACAACACAGGCGATTTCTGGACTTACCTCAGGTTCTTATAATGTAACGGTTACAGATGTCAACGGTTGTGTTGGTTATGGTTACGGAACTGTAAGTGCTTCCACCCCAATCACTGTTACTTATTCTTCCACTTCCAGTTTATGTACCGCCCCTACAGGCACAGCTACACTTGCTATTACAGGCGGAACACACCCTTATACTGTAACATGGAGTACGTTTCCGGCGCAGACGGGAATAACAGCTAGTAATTTATCTCCCGGTGATTATGCTTTTACAGTTACCGATTCTGTTGGTTGTGTGCAATCGGGCAGTGTACATGTGCCTGCTGTAAGTGTGGTTACTGCTTCTATTAATGTAAATTATCCAATGTGTTTACAGCATAATGGTTCGGCAGTAATGGTTATTAATAGTGGTACTGCACCGTATACGTATAGCTGGAATACAGGTGCAACCACTGCTTCCCTCAATAATATTGCAGCCGGTGTTTATACATGTACTGTAACTGATGCAATGCACTGCTCCGTTACCAAGCAGGCGTATGTATATCAAGGGTCGCCATTATCATTGTATTTCAGCACTACCGATGCCAGTTGTATTTTTATAAGTGATGGCACAGCTACTGTAAATATACTTGGAGGAACTCCTCCGCTTACGTATAGCTGGTCGAATGGTTCTGCAACGGCTACTGCTAACGGGCTTGCTACCGGCTGGTATTGGCTCACGGTGCATGATGCATCTGGCTGTACAACTACCGAAAATGTTTTTGTAAATTATAATCATGCCAACAACAGCTGTTACTGCACTGTTATAGGTAAAGCATATGATGATACAAATACAAATTGTACTCTTGATGCAGGTGATACAGGGATTCAAAATATAATGATGCACATTTCAGGACAAGGATATACCTTCACTGATGCACAAGGCAATTATTCGTTTATTGTTCCTTCAGGAAGTTATATACTTTCCGAAAATGTTGGTGGATATTATCCGCTTGCCGGATGTCAGAACAATAATATTGTTGTAAACGTTACGGCAGCCGCAGGATGTACCGACACTATAAATATTGCTAACGTAATAAATCCTATTCACGATATCGGAATTTATACTACTTATTTTACCACACCTCCAATACCTGGATATACGTACTATCAAAATGTAATAGTAAATAATGAAGGTACAATTACCGAGCCTTCCATTTTAATGGGTTATAAACACGATGGACAATTTAATTATTCATCCGTTAGTCCAGGTTTGTTTACACAGTTAAGTACAGCACTTGCACCCGATTGGTACAGCATAGCATCTTCTTTCCCTACGCTAGCACCACATACCACACAAAGTTTTACCTTACAATATAATATTCCTGCAAATATTCCAATAGGTACAGCAGTTAATTTTAATGACAGTGCAGTATTTACATCACCAATGAGCAATTGGCTTAGTGATTATACTCCATGGAATAATGTAGATGCTTATTCAACCAATGTAGTTGGTGCATGGGATCCCAATCAAAAGGACGTTTCTCCGAAAGGCAGTGGTGAACAAGGTTTTATAAATCGTTCCGATTCAATACTAACTTATACCATACACTTCCAGAATACAGGAAACTATAATGCTCAAAACATTTATTTGATAGATACATTAAGCAGTAATTTGAATATCGCAACCTTGAAACCTGTTTATTCAAACCATTCATTTACAACATCTGTAAGCGAAATAGGTGTAGTGCGATTCAATTTTAATAATATCTACCTGCCTTATTATGCTCCGTCAAGCATTGGCGAATTGATTTATACCATACATCTTAAACCCAATTTACCTGATTTGACAAAGATAAAAAATACAGCCAATATTTATTTTGATTACAATGCACCTATTCGTACAAATACCATTTTAAATACCATAAATCATGCATTAGGTATTGCATCATTGCCTTATTCTATCAATGATATTCAGATTTACCCCAATCCTACAACAGGCATTTTTTCTGTTTCAAGTTTAAAAAATAAAATCCAGAATGTAAAAGTGTTGAATATTATAGGAGAAGAAGTTTTTCAATCGGCAATAAACAGTCAGCAAACAACAATTGATTTAAGCAGTTTCAGAAAGGGAATTTATTTTGTACAGATAACTGATGAAAACAAAAATTTGGTGAACAGGAAGATTGTAGTTGAGTAATAAAATTAGTTTGAAAGTTTAAAGTTGCCGAACGGTGTAACTTAAAATAAAGCAACTCCCGCTGATAGAAATGTTGGCGGGAGTTTTTTGTTTGAGTATAATCAATCAACACTTGTTTTGATTGTTATCACTTTTGATGCAGAATATGGTACAGACCTTTGTTGCAAATAAAAATTCAATTTAAAGTGCGGCGTCAGCACCATAATCACCGACAACAATTGTATGAAAAAAATTACGTTTCTTATCTCTTTATTACTTCTGTTTTTCGGGGCAATAAAAGCACAGCAAATTACTAATGGCAGTTTCGAAAATTGGACTACTACCGGTACGTTTACCGAACTTAATGGATGGCTTAGTATAAACAATTCTACTGGCAGTTATCCTACTTATGGCACATTGCGTACTACTGATGCCTACGATGGTACGTATGCGCTAGAACTAAAATCAGGAAGGTTTGATTTAACTGCTTCGGGTTGGCCTATTGTAGATACCGCAGCAATGGCAATATTAGGTCCGGTACCTACTACTAACAATCCCCCCAATGGTGTTCCATTTGCTTTTCGTCCTTCAAAATTAACTTTCTACTATAAGTATCAGCCAGGTGCAACTCCTATAGGAGTAATTGATACCGCCCGTGTATTTGTCGATTTTAAAAAATCGGGAAACACTATCGGACAGGGACAGTTTAAAATATATGGCAATGCCGTTGGTAACTATACTTATCACGAAATTAATATCAATTGGAACACTGCCGATGTTCCAGATACCATGCGGATGGATCTTACTTCCGGTTTAACCAGCATCAATTTTAATTCGAATTCAAATCCTTGTCATAATCAATTTGGAAACACCTTGATTATTGATAAAATGCTTTTCGATTATTCAAGTGGAATTAGTGAAAACGAAAGGATAAATAATATTTCATTTTATCCTAATCCTGCAACAGAATCTGTTACTATTGATGCAGGAGCGATAAAAATTAATACCATAAAAATATTTAATGTGCTTGGTGATGAATTAAAAGAAATGAAAGTGGAAAATGCAAAATGTACTATTGATGTACGATCCTTTGCTAAAGGAATTTATTTGGTACAGATAATCGATAAATCTGATAAATCAATAACTAAAAAGTTGATTGTGGAGTAGGGTTGGTGGTTTAGTTGATATTCCATTTAATGAATGAATTTGAAATTATAAACAAACAAAAAACTCCCGCTGATAGTAGTGTCAGCGGGAATTTTTTGTCCCCCTCGCCTATTCCATCTTTCCCCCCCCCTAGCCCTCCCCAAAAAACGGAAGGAGATGATTACCGAAATACTTTGTGGGATATATAGTAAAAGTAGTGATGTCCGTCACTGCTTTAAATGCTCTATTACATTGATGATGATAAAAATAACCATTCACTTTGTACCGAAATTTATTTACCTGTTAAAGAACTTTTTTAAACAATAAAAAAATCAATCCAATGAAAAATTTAAAACTTATTACATTGTTTCTGCTAAGTTTTTCGCTTTCAGGAATAAAAGCACAGCAAAGCATAACCGCTTCAGGTGGCGATGCTTCAGGAAGTGGCGGTAAAGTAAGTTATTCGGTAGGGCAGGTTTCCTACACTAATATTACCAACCCCAATGGCACTATAAACGAAGGCGTACAGCAACCTTATGATATTACAATAGGGATACCCGAAAATAATAATATCAGTCTTTCTTACACCGTTTATCCAAATCCAACTGTATCAACAGTTAATTTAAAAATCGAGAATCAAGTTATTGATAACCTATCATTTCAACTGTATGATATTTCTGGAAAACTATTGATTAATCAAAAAATCAACAGCACTGAAACAACTTTAGAAATGAGTTCATTTGATGCAGCTTATTACTTTCTAAAAGTTATTGACAGCAATAAAGAAGTGCAAACATTTAAAATAATTAAAAATTAAGTAACAATTTAATCTTAGAAATGATGAAAAAATTAATCGCAATTTTAGCAGTAGTATTCATTACTACAAGTGCTTTTTCTCAAGCACCGCAATTTATGAGCTATCAGGCAGTAATTCGCAACAGCAGTAATACCCTTATTGCAAACACCGCGGTAGGGATGCAAATAAGTATTCTTCAGGGCTCGTCGAGCGGCACAGCAGTGTATGTAGAAAGACAAACACCTACTACCAACGTAAATGGACTGGCTACCATAAGTATTGGAAGTGGTTCCATTTTAACAGGCAGTTTTGCAAGCATCAATTAGGCTACAGGTCCTTATTTTATTAAAACTGAAACTGACCCTGCAGGTGGCAGTGCTTATAGTATTACAGGCACAAGTCAGCTGCAAAGTGTACCCTATGCATTATTTGCAGCATCTACCGGAGCCAGTTCTTCGTCCATTTCCGGAACTATAAACAGAGTAATTAAATTTACAGGAACTAACACAGGTGGCGATTCACAATTATTTGATGATGGAACTAATGTGGGAATTGGGACTATAACACCAGTTTATCCGCTTGATGTTATAGGCAATACAGGCACTGTAGGCAATTTTACAAATACAGTTCAAAATGTGGATTATTTTGGAGTAAACGGCTCTTGCAACAATTCCCCATATTACGGCATAGGAGTTACCGGTTCAGGTGGATTCAAAGGCGTTGTCGGTTCGGCCACTTTAGCTGGAGTAGGAACCAGGATAGGTGTACAGGGTTCGGCACAAAACGGTGCATCAAGTAACTATGGTATTTATGGTAATGCTACTGGAGGTACAACTGCATATGGTGTATACGGCAATGCAACAACCGCTACCACTAATTGGGCTGGATATTTTGCCAACGGTAATGTGTATGTTCAGAATAATATGGGTATTGGCACACTGGTTCCTGAACAAAATTTAAGCGTAAATGCAGGGATGAATGTTGACTTAGCGAGTACTAATAATG
Organism: uncultured Bacteroidota bacterium; assembly: GCA_903881065.1. Classification (GTDB taxonomy): domain Bacteria; phylum Bacteroidota; class Bacteroidia; order 2-12-FULL-35-15; family 2-12-FULL-35-15; genus 2-12-FULL-35-15. The sequence goes on along the minus strand of CAIRRW010000178.1, from coordinate 9,043 downwards.
GAACCCTTAATCCAGGAAACGGCTTGTCATTTGGAAGTGTCAGTGGTGAAGGGATAGCTTCTAAACGTACCTCCGGTGGCAATCAAAATGGTTTGGACTTTTATACCGGTTATAATAACAGAATGTGTATTACCAGCACTGGTTATATGGGAATTGGTACTACTGCACCAGTTAATTTGCTTGATGCAACAGGAACTACTGCTGCTATAGGAAATTTTATTAATACCAACGCCTCTGTTTCAACTGATAATATGGGAGTGATAGGCAAGTGCAACAATTCTCCTTACTTTGGATATGGTACTCAAGGGTTTGGTGGTTTTGTAGGAGCCTATGGCGAAGCAAGTTTATCAGGAATAGGTAGCAGATATGGGTTATATGGTATTGGAGGAAATGGAACAAGTGGCAATTGTGGAGTGTATGGCAATGCTTATGGTGGTACCATTGCTTATGGGGTATATGGCACAGCAAGTTCTAGCACAAATATATGGGCTGGTTATTTTTCAGGTAATGTATATACCACAGGCACTTATCAAAGTTCTGACCGCAAATTAAAAAACGATATACAACCATTAAACGATGCGCTATCCATCATCAACCAGCTAAAGCCATCTGTATATACATTTAAAATCAATGAATATAAACAGATGAATCTGCCCGAAGGGTTACAATATGGTTTGATAGCTGACGAAGTGCAACAAGTACTTCCCGGAGCTGTTAAAAAAGCAATACAGCCTGCAGAATATGTAAACCATGATGAGAAAAAAGGTGCAAAAATAAGTAATGAAGTGGAATTTAATTCAGTAAATTATACCGAGATGATTCCGATTCTTATCGGAGCAGTGAAAGAGCAACAACAGATAATTGAAGGAATGAAGAAAGAAATTGAAGAGTTGAAAAAGAAATAAAAAATTAAAACAAGAACAAAAACTCCAGTTGATAATAATATCAACTGGAGTTTTTATTGTATAGTATAAACTATCACTAGTTCATTTGATTGTAATCACTATTAAGTTCAAATTAAGTAAAGACCTTTGATGCAAATATAAATCAAACAAAAAGTGCGGCGTCAGCACTTTAATCACTGACAACTTTTATATGAAAAAGACTACATTTTTAACAATCGCATTACTTGCGGTAACGACTATATCAAATGCCCAATGGCAACAAACTAGTTCTAATCAAAATGTTTATGCACTTGCTTCGGATGGGGTAAATGTTTATGCAGGTACTGGTAGCGACGGTGTGAATTTATCAAATGATAATGGCGCTAGTTGGTCAACAGTAAATAATGGACAGACGAGCACAGGCATAAGTGCCATTTCTATTAGTGGATCAAATATCTTTGCAGGTGGCGCAGGAATCTTTTTATCCTCCAATAACGGTGGGTCTTGGGTTTCGGTAAATAATGGATTAACAAATACTACTATTAATGCATTACTTATAAATGGGGCAAATATTTTTGCCGGAACCAACAGTGGTGTGTTTGTTTCAAGTAATAATGGTGGGCTATGGACCGCTGCTAACACAGGTTTCACAAATCAAGTTCAGGCATTGGCAGTAAGTGGATCAAATTTGTTTTTGGGAGCTTCTAATCACGGTATGTATTTATCTACCAACAATGGCGGAAATTGGGCTGCGGTAAATACTGGGTTAACAAATAATGATGTACGAGCAATAGTTGTCAAAGGTTCCAATATCTTTGCAGGAACCAGTGGTGGAGTCTTTTTATCTACTAACAATGGTGGACTTTGGACTTCGGTTAGTAATGGATTAACTAATACTGACATATATTCATTAATTGTTAGCGGAACGGATATAATAGCAGGAACAGCTAACGGAGCATTTGTTTCGAGTGATAACGGAACTAACTGGACTTCAGCCAGTAATGGCTTTCCTGTAAATACTACTGTTTGGGCTTTTACAATAAACGGAACAGATATTTATGCAGGTATCCATTTGTCGCCTTATGGTGTTTGGAAAATGCCTTTATCAGAGATATTGACTGGCTTAAATAAGTTCGGTGATAAAAATTCATACATTAAGTTATATCCTAATCCTGCATCTGATTTTATTACATTAACAATTACTAGCAGAAAAATGGAAAACGTTTCATTAAACATTTATAATGTAAATGGTGCTTTAGTTAAATCGGAAATGCTTATTCAAAGCAACCCTCAAATAGATATTGGAGATTTAAATAATGGTGTTTATTTGGTTACAGTTTCGTCAAGTGACTTTAGTGAAAGTCATAGTCTAATTATTCAAAGGTAAATTTAAAGGAAGCTAACCAGATTACTTAACTCTTTCTAAAAAAGTAAAAAACTCCCTCAACTATTGCTATTTGCGGGAGTTTTTTTATACATCACATATTCTGCCTCCTCTTTGTAAGGAAGGAATGAAGAAAGAAATTGAAGAGTTGAAAAAGAACTAAAAAATTAAAACAAGAACAAAAAACTCCCGTTGATTATAATATCAATTGGAGTTTTTATTGTATAGTATAAACTATCACTAGTTCATTTGTTTGTAATCACTATCAGGCCCGAATTTTTTAGAAACCTTTGATGAAAATATAAATCAAACTACAAGTGCGGCTTTAGCGCTATAAACTCTGATAATTACTAAATGAAAAAATTACAATATTAATTTTGATTGCAATTATTTACCTAAAAACAAAACGCAATCCTGCAAAGTGATTCATGAGGAACAGCAAACAATGTCTAAATGTAAATAGCACAGTAATGAATAAATTTAAACTTATAATCTTAACTATTTCGATAGGATATAATAAACCAAAGTAATATTTTACACTGAATGCAACTGATGGAGATTTTTTAACCAAATCAATGGCAATTACTGCCGCCTTAAGAAAGAATAGTGGAGGTTTTTATTCGCCAATGTTCAAAGATTTAAAAATGATGGATGACCAGATAATAATATATGATAAATCCATAACCAAATCGAAGAATGGTGGAAAGGGAATGGCTGCAAATAAGAATACTCAGAAACGAAGTTTAAAAGGCATATTGGATAATGTTTTGGCATATATAGATAACTTGTAGTGAAATAAAAAAGTGAATTCGGAAGAAATTGTAACTTGTGCCAACCTTTTAACACATATAAAACGCCGACAGGCTCAGCAGGAACTCGAAGCCAGAAGGGGCATTGAGAATGAAGTAAAGTTAAAAACCATAGCAGAAAAGATTAACGGCAAGTATGTGCGAACTACTTATAACTGGCAATTCAGCAACGATGGTGGAAAAACCTGGAGTATGGAATATGTAACTTTAGGTGCAAAAGTTACATTTACTGAAATGCCTAAAAACAATCCACTATTATTTCGCAAACGAAGCTTTACTGCTAAAGGCGATTAGGGTTTCTTGTTTACTCCTAATGAATTTACAAAGTATTTTTTAAAGTATTCTACTAAAGGCTGTCAGTTTAATTTTTTTTATATTGAAATAAATAAAATTGAATTTAATTGGACAACTACCTCAAAACCCTTCCAGCAATTTCGGCTCCTCTCCTACTCTATATATTATTGTTTTATGGTTTCCGGCAGGTTCATACACCAATTTCACAAACCCTGTTTTGGTATCATCCTGAAATACCGAATCAAACTTCTTCTTATTCTGCAAAGGAGTAAGTTTACTGCCACATCCGCTCACAATATATTTATGTCCATCGGCAGTAAAAAATTGTAAATTATGCTCATGTCCCGAAGCATATAGTACATTGTTATGTTTATTGATAAGTTTAAGCATCGGGTTCCTGAAATGCTTGTATTTCGGCTGTGCCAAATCCTGCGACAGGTAATCATAGCCACCTTTCAACCCGAAAATAAAGAATGGAGTATAGTTCAGCAAAAATCGCCATGGCTGTTTACCTTTCGAGTGTTCTCCATTGGTATACATCGGATGATGTGCTGTAATTATCACCTGCTCCTTGTTTTTTTCTGCTTCATTCAGCATCGTTTCCAACTGTTCAAAAAACTCCTTTTTGGTATTTCTTATTGTACCATTTGTATTTTTGGCATACCGGTGCAAAAACCATTGGGAATCGATGGTAATCAATCGCAATCCATTAACAAGCAGCACCGATGTAGGTCCCGGCAAGCCATCAGCAGGCATAAACGTAGTTTTATCCTTGTTCGCCACAGTCGATTTTGTTTTCAGATACTCCGTTACATAAAGCTCCTGATTCTTTATCCGTTTCAATCCTTTCGATTGTTGAGCATCCCAATCGTGATTACCGGGAATAAAAAGAGCTTCTCCCTTATATTCATTTAAAATACCAAGTTGTGATTCCAACCGTTTCTCTGATTTAAGGTCATTCTTCTTCAATCCGCTAGGGTATACATTATCACCCATAAAAACTACAGCACTGTTCGGATTTTTAAGCAGTTCATCCTTCAGCATAAGCAATGCTTTGCCCGATACTGTATCTTCGCCGGCATCACCAATAAGATAAACTGAAAACTCCTTTTGATTTTGACTAAAACCTGTTGGAAGGAGGAATAAAAAGAAACAGGAAACAATAAAAATGGCTCTCATTCTAGTATACAATAGTTATTCCCTTATAAATTTAAATGCATCACTCAAATACTCAATTATATCACCTGCAACCATCGTTTCCTCTGTCCTTGCCGTTGCCGCAAAGTCGCCCGCCAAACCATGAAGATATACACCAAGTACACAAGCTTCACCCGAAGAATATCCCTGTGCAATTAACGAAGTAATAATGCCTGTCAGCACATCTCCACTCCCCCCTGTAGACATGCCTGGGTTACCTGTTGAATTAAAAAACAATTCACCTTGAGGAGAAGAAATAGAAGTATGCGCTCCTTTAAGCACCACATAAACATTGTATTTCACTGAAAATTCAATCTGCTGTTTTAATCTTTCCGCTGAATGAGATACCTTGCCAACCAATCTTTCAAACTCGCCTATATGCGGCGTAAATACACTGCCGGCAGGGATAAATGAAAGCCATGTTTTATTTTCCGAGAGTATATTTATTGCATCCGCATCAAACACTATCGGCTTACTACTGTTCTGTATCAATAGTTTCACCACATTTCCCGTTTGTTTATCCGTACCTATGCCGGGCCCCACTCCTATTGCATTATACTTTTCTATCCTTATATTATCAGTAATAAAATCATCCTCCAAATCCACATCAGCCATCACTTCGGGTAGTGCAGTTTGAATAATATCATATCCGCAAGCAGGTATATGAGCGGTTACAAGTCCCGCCCCCGATTGATTACACGCTTTGGCAGCAAGTACGGCAGCACCCATCTTCCCCTTACTGCCTGCCACAATAAGTGCATGGCCAAAGGTTCCTTTATACGCATTTTTATTTCTTATCTTCAACATAGGTTTTACATCCTGAATTGTAACAAAGTAATTTTTTGTTGAAGTTTGATCAATAAACTCTTCACTTAATTTTATATCCAGCAGACTGTATTCACCAATATAGGATGCATTCTCTGCAAACATAAAGGATAACTTTGGAAACTGAAAACTTAATGTATAATCCGCCTTTACAATTGCATCCTTGGAATTATTAGCTGTATCGCAAAACAAACCGGAAGGCAAATCAATGGAAATAACTTTTATCGGTTGGGCATTTATATAATTGATACAATCAGCAATAAGTCCTTCGGCAGGCTTATTAATTCCCGAACCAAGCATTGCATCTATGATAAATGTATTTCCATCAGAATTAAATGACAATGATTTTAAATCATCCACCGACCGTATCTCATTAAGTATAATTTTTTCTTCTATAATTAATTTATAATTAGCTGAAAAATCATTGCTTCGTTTCTCCGAATGATTAACAATACATATTTTTAGATTGTATCCATAACCATTTAATAACCTGGCAATAGCCATGCCATCGCCTCCATTGTTGCCAAGCCCGCAAAAAACAATTATTTCTATATCCTCAAAATTATCTGCATTTATAAACCTAACTATTTTATTGACACAGGCATCAGCTGCTCTTCCCATCAACTCTAATGAAGAAATAGGTTCATGTTCAATCGTGTAATAATCCGCCCCGCGTATCTGCTCTACTGAAAATATTTTCATCTGATTAATTTTATGATATAACTGACAACAACAATTGAAATGGTTAATAAAAAAGAATACTTAATAAACGAAGCACCATTTTTAAACTTAAAGAATAAATGTAATGCGGTTAAAGTTAAGGTAAATAACACAGGTAATAACGCAGGATAGTACTGAAAACTATATGCGAAATCGCCTCTTACCAAGCAGATAAATGAACGCTGCATACCACACCCGGGACAATCGATACCGGAGATTTGCCTGTAAAAACAAGTCATTTGATGTTTTTCGAGCCAGTCAGCTAATTGATTCATTGGTTTAAGAAATAAAAAAAGGACGCATGCGTCCTTTTTTTATTGAAGCAAATAAATGATTAATGTTTACCAAACATTTCCCAAGGCATACCCGAAAGTAATGTTCCTATAAATGCAATATAGATAATTATAATTACAAAATACAAAGCTGACAAACAGGTGCCAACAATAGCACATATTCTTCCTGCTTTCATATTTTTATAGGATGCTTCGGAATAAATTGCTGGGTTTGCCAAATACATTTTATCAGCCTTGCTTGATAAAACGATAGCAATAATACCTAATACCAAACCTATAATTCCATAACAGAAACAGCCAACAATTGAGATTATTCCCAATACTAATACGGCTGTTGCATTAGGTAATTGCTGTTGCCCGAAAGGTTGTCCAAAGGGTTGTTGAAATTGAGGATTTGCATTTTGAGGATTCTGTGTACCTTGATTTTCCATAGTTTATGTTTTAAAATTCAACTTCGAAAGTAGTAAGAATTATAATACCTAACCCTATTATTTATCACATCCCTTCATTTTGTCCGTTTATGTCCACTTTATTAATTACACATATTCCACTTTTACTACTATTTAAAGTATTTCAATTTAATTTCCTAAATCTCCCACCACTATTATTCTGCCTTGTTTGATTTGCAGTAGTGATAAATCTCACAGCTATAGGTGTTTCACTTCATTTTAGCGAGTCAATTATTGCCATTCATTTGTATTGGAAAAATTAATGATGTCAACCATTAAAAAGCGAGTAAGGAAAACAAGGTTTATAATAACAAGTGCGATGAAATCTTATCTATACATAGTAATTTCAATAGTTCTTTTAACATGTACTGAAACAGCAAGTGCTCAATGCAGAAGTCACATTCAGGATCAAGGAAACAATAATGCATTTGAAGTAACACTTACTTTTAACGATTTCGATAATGGTGCATTACAAACTTGTTACTGCACAATTGCAGGTAATTCAGGTAATTTAAATTGTCCTAATTCCTGCGGATATTCAGTTCCTGGAATGGATTATATGACAATTACTTTCACTGATGGTAGTGGTAACAATTGTTTGTACGACAATAATGGAAATTTAATAATGCCGCTTGCTATAGAATTATTATCATTTACTGCCAATTTTAATAACTGTGAAGTTCAACTTTTATGGCAAACAGCAAGTGAAACCAATAATGACTTTTTTACTATTGAGAAAACAAACAATATGGTTACATTTGAAACAGTTGCCATAATAAAATCCGATGGAAACAGTACTTCTATCAGAAATTATTCATTCATTGATTCAAAACCTTATAATGGATTGTCATATTATCGACTTAAACAAACTGATAATAATGGGAAATCCACTTATTCAGATTACAGAATCGTTTCTGTTAATAAAAAAGTTAATTTTACTTTTAATGTATTTCCAAACCCAACAAATAGCGAAAACCTTAATATGACAATTAAATCAAATAAAGGTCAAGAAATTACACTGATGATAAATGATGTGGCAGGTAGAAAAGTATATTCCACCTTGATTACACCATCTGATTCAGACGAAATTAATATCGATATTGCTTCCCAAATAAAGTTATCTTCCGGTATGTACATGGTTTCCGCCACCTCACAGGAAACTGTTAAAAGTAAAGTGATAGTAATACGTTAATTGCAACAATTAAGCTCCATTAGTGTTCGCATTTTATTAAAGATACATTTAGCAATAAACTAGTTTGCTACTACTCGCATAGTTGATTACCTTTGCAAACTTTATAAAAATTGAACATTGAGCACAATAAGTGAAATAGATAACCTCGAAGTTAGTGGCGCAAGGGTACATAATCTTAAAAACATTGATGTAACCATTCCTCGCAATAAACTTGTTGTAATTACAGGTTTAAGCGGCAGCGGCAAATCGTCATTGGCTTTCGATACCATATATGCAGAGGGTCAGCGCAGATATATAGAAAGTTTCTCGGCGTATGCCCGTCAGTTTCTCGGCAATATGGAACGTCCTGATGTAGATAAAATTACCGGATTAAGTCCTGTAATTTCCATCGAACAGAAAACGGTAAATAAAAATCCTCGCTCCACAGTAGGTACTATCACCGAGATATACGACTTTCTGAGATTATTGTATGCACGGGCTTCCAATGCGTTCTCTTATAATACAGGCGAAAAGATGGTTCGTTATTCCGACGACCAGATAATAAACTTAATACTGGAACGGTTTACAGATAAAAAAATCCTTATTCTGGCACCTGTAGTAAAAGGTCGTAAAGGTCATTACAGAGAACTGTTTGAGCAAATCAAGAAGTGGGGTTACTTGCGTGTTCGTGTTGATGGTGAAGTGAAAGAACTCACCAAAAATTTAATGCTCGACCGCTATAAGGTTCACGATATAGAAATTGTAATCGACCGCCTCGAAGTGAATGCCGATGCCCGTCAGCGTATCAACGAATCGATGCAGCTGGCAATGAAACAAGGCAAAGGAATCATCATGGTTCAGCCGTTTGATACAGGAACTTTTGAGGAAGAGTATGGTAAAGTGCAGTTTTTCAGCCGCCATTTAATGTGTCCTTCCACTGGCATTTCTTATGATGAACCACAACCTAATTTATTTTCATTCAACTCTCCTTATGTTGCCTGTCCTCGTTGTAACGGG
>CAIRRW010000177.1 GCA_903881065.1 uncultured Bacteroidota bacterium | reverse complement strand
TTCTACAATACTGACGGCACTGTTTTAAAAACCATGATACGTTCCAACCCCGGATTAATGATGCTTAAAGGGGGAACAGTAATCGATATGTGGCATTATCACAGGTTCCCATCTTATAATGATGTGAAGCAGAAATATTTTAAAAAATAACAAGTGGTTCAATTTATCATCAAACGCCTGTTCTATGGTTTTCTGGTGTTGATTGGTGTAATCACAGTTGTTTTTTTATTGTTTAACGTACTTCCCGGCGACCCAGCCCGTATGATGCTTGGGCAGCGGGCTGACAAAGAATCTGTAGATATAATAAACAAAGATTTAGGAAGAGACAAACCTCTTTTCACACAGTTTATAATGTATCTGAATGATTTATCTCCGCTCTCGATACACAATGTAACGGATAAAAACAGCAGTATTTATCTTGACAGTAAAAAGTATTCGTATCTAAAACTATTTCCTGTCTCCTCCAACAAAGTACTGGTAGTAAAGTTTCCTTACCTGCGCCGCTCCTATATTACAAAGCGTAAAGTATCCGACATCATTTCGAAAACCCTGCCTGCAACAGCATTGCTTGCATTCTCAGCTATGCTGTTCGGTTCTTTTTTCGGAATACTGCTCGGGATAATATCGGCAATAAAGAAAAATTCATGGGTAGATAAATTCTCTCTCGTGTTCGCCATCTTCGGAATGTCGCTGCCATCTTACTTTGTAGGACTTATAATTGCCTGGGTGTTTGGCTTTTTATTATTCAAATATACAGGGTTAAATAATGAAGGTTCGTTATTTTATTTCGATGATTTTGGTGAACGTCATCTTATGCTCAAAAATTTAATACTGCCTGCAATCACACTTGGATTAAGACCTTTGGCATTAATAATTCAATTAATGCGGAGTTCTTTATTGGAAGTAATGTCGCAGGATTATATACGAACAGCAACAGCAAAAGGCTTAAGTTTTTATAAAGTAGTTACCAAGCACGCTTTAAAAAACGCCTTGAATCCTGTTGTTACAGCAATATCCGGTTGGTTTGCAGGATTAATGGCAGGTGCAGTATTTGTAGAAATAATATTCAACTGGCGCGGCATCGGTTTCGAAGTGGTCGATGCACTTAATAATAATGATTTGCCCGTAGTAATGGGCACCACACTTATATTTGCAGTAGTATTTGTATTAATAAACATTGCTGTCGATATAATCTATGGCTTGCTCGACCCAAGAGTAAGGGTTTCATAAGTCACTTCTAATATGTCGCGGTCACTCAGCTTGTCGAAGTGGGCGACCAACCATCCTGCCATCTCGCAAGTTCGTACCCGCTTTACGTTCCAATCTTTTTATTTTTGAAGAAAAAATAAAAAGGATTTCCACTGCAATCGGGCGCAGTTGCAAGTTCATCGTTCTCCGCAAGTTTTCCATACTAACACAAAAAAACCTGACAGATTTTTAAAATCTGTCAGGTTTAATACACATATTTGCACCTACTCCACTACCACTTTCTTATTCGTCACATTTTTCTTTTCATCTGTTATCTCTACAAAATAAACACCTGCCTGCATTTCTCCTTTTTCTATTATTAGCTCTTTGCCGGAGAAAGTTTGTGTTTTTATTTCTTTGCCTACTACATCAAGTATTTTTATGGTTGAGTTTTTTTGTTCTTGAGAAAAAGAAAGAGTTGTTTGGGAGGAGAAAGGGTTGGGAAATACACTTATGCCATTATTAGTTGCCAATTCATTTATACCCGTTACAGTATGGTAATAATAATATATACTATCCCCGCTTTTTATTTTGTTGCCAACAGCATTCCACCATTTGTAGGTGCCACTTATAAGGAGATTATTGACATCGTAGACATAAGTATACCGTGAAGAATTTACCCAAGCAGTACCGCCCCATGTTTGTCCTAAATCGCTCGTTTGTTTATTATTGGCATCATAAGTATAAGTATAGAGAAAATTATTTGTATAGGCAGTACCGCTCCATGTTTGGTCTAAATCACTTGTCTGATTATTATTGGCATCGTAGGTGTAAGTATTTAAGTGATAATTTGTCCAAGCTGTACCGCTCCATGTTTGGAATAAATCACTTGTCTGATTATTATTTAAATCGTAGGTATAAGTATGTAGGGAATTATTTGTCCAGACGGTACCGCTCCAAGTTTGATTTAAATAACTTGTATGATTATTATTGGTATTGAAGGTAACTGTTTCGAGAGTATTATTCGTCCAGGCGGTACCGCTCCATGTTTGCTTTAAAAGACTTGTATTATTATTATTGATATCGTAGGTATAAGAATCTAGTTCATTATTTGTCCAGACTGCACCGCTCCATGTTTGTTGTAAATAACTTGTTTTATTATTATTAGTATCGTAGGTATAAGTATATAGATTATTATTTGTCCAGGAACTCCCGCTCCAGTATTGGTATAAATAACTTGTCTGATTATTATTGGCATCGTAGGTATAATTATATTAGGCAGCATTTGTCCAGACACCACTGCTCCATGTTTGGGTTAAATAGCTAGTATTGTTATTATGTGCATCATAAACATAATTTATATTCTTATAATAAGGATTACCACTCCACGCAACTGCAAGGGTATCCCATTGCCAATCATAAGCACTATCAATTAACTGAACTAATGATTTTTCAATTGGGCTTTTTAATAACTGCTTCTGAGGTATCTCTGCTTTTATTAACGCAGATGGATAGTATACATCCATATTAAATGGATTTGAATTTTGTGCAATTGCGCTCCAGCTTATTAAAGCGAACGTGATGATTGTATGTAATTGTTTTTTCATTTGTTTTATTTTAATTGTCATGTATAATTATTTACAAAGCTATGTTAAATAATAAAAGCAAACACAAATACTTTTAATCTTTTTTGTTTCCTTTTACAAAACTAACATATCATCAAAAAAAAATCCCGCCATTTCTCAACAGCAGGATTCTTTCTGACTTTTAACTTTCTAACTTTAAACTTATTTACGCAATCGCCACCATCTCCACCACCATTTTCGTCACTTCACTGGCAGCCACACTCACAATTATTTTCTGGTCAACATATCCCGGTACTTTAAATAATATTGTCCAGTCGCCCACCTTCAAACTCATCAATGCTAATAAACCTTTGCTGTCACTCTTGTTCAATTTCTGTTTCTTCACCTTTATATAATTCACCGTTTCAAAAGTGGCAATATTTATAAAAGGCTTTTTCGTAACACTGTCAATCATTACAGGCGTAGTACCTTGGTCGCGTTTCCCTGCATTCACAATCTTTTTCAATTTAATAAATGAAATAACAAAAGCCGGAAATTTATTCTTAATCGCCCCGCCAAGCAATCCTTGCAACACAGCAATATGTGTTTTCATTTTAGGCATCCATGTGGTTTTAAATTCCTTTTTCGCACCATCCACATCAGCTTTTGCATTCGCATAATTACCCAAATAACCACTAAACGTTGTTACTGCATCCGTTGCATCACTCAAATCACTTGTCGTAAAATAATCCGCAGCACTTGTATAATCCGCCAACACCTTTGTCAATACAGTATTCAAGTTAGTACACTTCCCTGCAAAGTTTTCATCCTTTGTTTTCAATACCTTACTCTCAGTAGCGTTCAGCATCTGTTTTTTCAAATCCATCAAACCATTGTCCTCCGCAAACGAAAAAGCATTCCCTGCTATCACACCCCACATTTGCGAAGCCGTTAATTTAGCAGCATCCTTCGCTCCAGTAATACCGCTGATGTCAGCATTAGCCCTTGTAGTAACCTTTGCAACAGCAACTAGGTCGTTGCTTAATTGCGTTGCCCTGTTTTGGTATACAGGTCGCAACCCTGTAGCACCCGGGTTTTTTGTGTTCAACGTATCAATGCGCACCCATTGGTCATAATGATTTGTCGAACCCTGATTCAATCCTTTTTTTTCCATAACATTTTAATATTTAAAGTTTATACAAATAAAAAGCCCCTTAGATTTCCACCTATATCATCGTTTTACGCGATAGAGATTGGTAAAAATCTAAAGGGCTGCCTACTTAAAGACGTACAAAGATACTTTTAATTAACACATCCTAACCTTTTAAAAATTAAATAAATAATTCAATACACATTATATAGATTAACAAACATATAACAATTTGGCACTTCACATCCAGGCTCCCCTCTCCTTTTTGCAAGGAGAGGGGCAGGGGGTGAGGTCTAATAATATAGATTAACAAACATATAACAATTTGGCACTTCACATCTAGGCTCCCCTCTCCCAGTCACCCTGAGCGCAGTCGAAGGGCAAGGGGAGAAGACGAGGGTGAGGTCTAATAATATGGATTAACAAACATTTAACAATTTGGCACTTCACATCCAGGCACCCCTCTCCTTTTTGCAAGGAGAGGGGCTGGGGGTGTGGTCTTGTCCATTCTGCATCATCGCGACTCTCCATCTTCGCATCACAACCCTCCATCTTCACATCGCAACCTTCAATCTTCACATCGCAACCCTCAATCTTCACATCGCGACCCTCAATCTTCACATCGCGACCCCCAATCTTCACATCGCAACCCTCAATCTTCGCATCGCGACCCTCAATCTTCACATCGCGACTCTCAATCTTCACATCGCGACCCTCAAACGCTCACATCGCGACTCTCAATCTTCACATCGCGACCCTCAAACGCTCTTTTCGAGCAAAAAATCAGCCCAATCAGCGTTCAATTCCATTTTTCCCACCTTTCTTTCCACATCTCGCAATAAATATTAATAACCACAAACCAATATAAACATTAACTGTGCACCCCTAACGTCGAAGCAGTAGAGCCATCACTCCGCTGCCTCTCAAATCCTTAAAACGCTATTGATAATAAGCCATTAGCCACCTAGTATAACAAGGTTTTGCATTAGAATTTAGATATTAGAATTTAGAATTTATTTATAATGAGATGAGAAAAAAGATTGTAGCAGCAAACTGGAAAATGAATAAAACCTTTGCCGATGGATTGCAACTGATTGATGAAATACTGAATACAACTCCGGTAAATAATAATGTGATTAAAATAATTGCACCACCTTTTATCCATCTTGCAGCTATTGCTGATAAACTAAAATCGAAAGAAGGCTTTGCTGTTGCTGCTCAGAATTGTCATCATCTCAAAAGTGGTGCATTTACAGGTGAAGTGTCTGCCGAAATGATTGCATCAACCGGTGCCGAGTACGTAATTATTGGTCATTCCGAACGAAGAATGTATTTCGGAGAAACAAGTTCCCTGCTTGCTCAAAAGGTAAATATTACCTTGGCAAATAATCTCACACCTATATTTTGTTTAGGTGAAATGATTGAAGACAGAAATGCAAACCTTCATCTGGAGAAGGTAAAGCAGCAATTGAAAGAAGGTTTATTTCATTTATCGCCATCCGATTTCAGTAAACTTATAATTGCTTACGAACCTGTATGGGCAATAGGTACAGGCGTTACAGCAACAACACATCAGGCACAGGGAATGCATAATTTTATCCGCTCAGAAATAAACAAGAAGTATGGAAAAAATATTTCCGAAAACACTATATTACTTTACGGAGGAAGCTGCAATGCTGAAAATGCAAAAGATTTATTCGCCTGTCTTGATGTCGACGGAGGTTTGGTTGGCGGCGCATCCTTAAAGGCAAACGATTTTGTTGCCATTGCAAATTCATTTTAATACCTATTATAAATTGTCAAATTATATTGAACTTGAGTTTACTGTTGAACCTAAAGAACAAGGCTCGGATGTACTTATAGCACAGCTTTCCGATATCGGTTTTGAAAGTTTTATAGAAAATAATTCCGGATTTACTGCTTATATTACAGAAGATAGTTTTGATGAAACACAAGTAAACATTGCACTTTCCTTGTGCAAGGACTTCTTTAAATTCAGTTATGAAAAGAAAATTATTCCTCAGCAAAATTGGAATAAAGAATGGGAAAGTAATTTTCAGCCTATTGAAATAGAAGGTAAGTGCTATATACGCGCACCTTTTCATGAAGCAAAGACAGGATTTATTTATGATGTAATAATCGAACCTAAGATGTCGTTTGGCACCGGGCATCACGATACTACACAATTAATGATAGGGAAGTTAATGTCTCTTGATATTAAAAACAAATCGTTGCTGGATATGGGCTGCGGTACAGGCGTGCTTGCTATTGTTGCTTCAATGATGGGTGCAAATCCGATAACCGCAATTGATATTGACGAATGGAGTTATGAAAACACCATTGAAAATATTCAGAAGAATAATAGTACTAATGTTTCAGTATTTAAAGGCGATGCAACGTTGTTGAAAGGAAAAATGTTCGATACAATATTGGCTAATATCAATAAAAATATATTACTTCGCGATATGCCCATTTATTTTAATTCGCTTGAAACTAAAGGTAATCTAGTAATAAGCGGTTTTTTTGAAACGGATATTAATGAACTTGTAAAACGGGCAGAAGAATTAGGATTGAAACTGGAAGGTAAACAAGTGAGCAATAGCTGGGCTACAGTGCATTTTATTAAATAATCAGTAATAAATTCGACAGAACTACTTACTCGAAAACATCTTTTCCAAAGCAAACATTTCATCTCTTAACCTTGCTGCTTCAACAAAGTCGAATGCTT
Organism: uncultured Bacteroidota bacterium; assembly: GCA_903881065.1. Lineage (GTDB taxonomy): Bacteria > Bacteroidota > Bacteroidia > 2-12-FULL-35-15 > 2-12-FULL-35-15 > 2-12-FULL-35-15. The sequence goes on along the minus strand of CAIRRW010000177.1, from coordinate 6,322 downwards.
TTGCAGCAGCATCCATAGCCTTTCTTGTTTTTGTAATTGCTTTTTGCAATTCTTCTTTACTCATATATTGTACCACAGGATCTGCTGCATAGTTTATTTCAGCACTTTCGATATATGGTCTGGCAAGGTTTCCTTTCGCATCAACTATTACAGTTGTTTGCCCCATAATCGATTCCTTTGATTTATTTAGAGCGGTAGGTACCAGTCCATTATCAAAGTTATAAGCTATTTGTTTTTTACGTCGGCGTTCTGTCTCGTCTATGGTGCGTTTCATAGAATCTGTAATTTTATCTGCATACATTATTACTCTGCCATTTAAGTTACGTGCTGCACGCCCCGCCGTTTGAGTCAATGCTCTATCGGAACGTAAAAAACCTTCCTTATCAGCATCCAATATTGCTACCAAAGATACTTCAGGTAAATCCAATCCTTCTCTTAATAAATTTATTCCTATCAACACATCAAACTTGCCTAGCCGCAAGTCTCTGAGTATTTCTACACGCTCCAATGTATCTACATCAGAATGAATATAACGACAACGTATTCCTATATTCAACATATATTTCTGCAATTCTTCACTCATTCTTTTTGTCAGAGTAGTTACCAATACACGTTCATCTCGTTCCGATACTTTATTTATCTCCTCTAATAAATCATCTATTTGATTAATGCTTGGACGTACTTCTATAATAGGATCAAGCAAACCAGTTGGCCTTATCACCTGCTCTGCCACTATTCCTTCACTGCGCTGCAACTCATATTCGGCAGGTGTAGCACTTACATAGATAGTTTGATTTATCATTCCTTCAAATTCATCAAATTTGAGAGGACGATTATCCAATGCAGCAGGCAATCGAAAACCAAAGTCTACTAAGTTAACTTTCCGCGACCTGTCGCCACCATACATAGCCCGTATTTGTGGCAATGTAACATGACTTTCATCTATTACCATTAAAAAATCATCAGGAAAATAATCAATCAGACAAAATGGACGAGCACCTGGTGATCGTTTATCAAAATATCTCGAATAATTCTCAATGCCCGAACAATAACCTAATTCTCGCATCATCTCTAAATCATAAGTAACGCGGTCTTCCAATCGTTTTGCTTCGAGATGTTTCCCTAACTCTTTTAAATAATCAACTTGTTTTACCATATCTTCCTGAATCTGAAAAATGGCTGCCTGCATGGTGGCAGGGCTAGTAACAAAAATATTAGCAGGATAAATTACAACATTCTCGAGCTTTTCAAAGCTTCTGCCTGTTGTAGTTTCAAAGTATTCTATTTCTTCAATTTCATCATCAAAAAAAGTAACACGCAACGAATAATCAGCATATGCTAGATTAATATCTACCGTATCACCTTTAACTCGGAAATTTCCGCGAAGAAAATCGCCAGTTGTTCGTGAATAAAGTCCTTCGACTAATTGATGAAGAAATTTATTACGAGAAATTATCTGCCCTTTCTTTATAGTTTTCACGTTTTCACGAAACTCCATCGGATTTCCAATACCATAAATACACGATACCGAAGAAACCACTATCACATCCCTCCTACCCGACAGCAATGCAGATGTTGTACTTAATCTTAATTTCTCGATTTCATCATTTATTGATAAATCCTTTTCGATATAGGTATTTGAACTAGGAATAAAGGCTTCCGGCTGATAATAATCGTAATATGAAACAAAATATTCAACAGCATTTTTCGGAAAAAACTGTTTAAACTCACCATATAGCTGCGCTGCTAGCGTTTTGTTATGTGATAATATAAGTGTTGGCTTCTTTGTTTCAGCAATTACATTGGCAATAGTAAATGTTTTCCCTGAGCCTGTTACACCCAGTAAAGTTTGGGCTGGCAAGTGAGTGTTAACTCCATCCACCAATTGTTTTATAGCTGTTGGCTGGTCGCCTGTAGGCTGAAAATCAGATATTATATTAAATTCCATTGCGAGTGCAAAATTAGTAATTATAAATCGTGAAGTTCTATATTACTCGAAACTGGCAGTTCTTTCATTAATCAATAGTAAGAAGTTGCTCGAAGAACCCTCCAATTTCTTCTTCTTTGTCTGTCAAATGTATTTCATAAATCCAATGTCTTGGATTACCGTGTTGGTCAGGCGAATTCATTGGTATGATATTTTGTGGATGAATATAATTTATCAACTCCTCCCCAATCAATTCTTCATGAGGGAAAATACCAATCAAATGTCCGCAATGTTCGTTTCCATATTCCCAACCATAGCTTTCTGCTAATTTGCATGTAAAATGATAGAATTCTGAACCCGTTATTCCAACATTATTTTTGTAATATTCCTTACCGATTTTAAATAATTCGTGAACATCATTTTTTAATTTATGCTTTTTAGGATTGGTACCAATAACGAATGTATCTCCAATATCCGCTTCCCAGTCTTCAAATACAGGCCCAAAATCAAAAAACAAAATATCATCTTCTTTAACAGTTAAGTTTTCAGGATTTTCTCTGTATGGTAATAATGTATTTTTACCAGAACGAACAATCCGTTTATGCCAAAATTTATTTATACCATACAACTCGTAAGCCAAATCGTATATTTTCTTATTTAAATCCCTTTCAGTTTGACCACTTACTATATAGCCTCTTTCTTCAGCAACCGAAAAAAGTTTTAAAGCTTTTTCCTGTGCCTCCTTTAATCTCAAAATAGTATTTTTCATGTTATAATCTTTTCCATGCAAAAGTACTTAATAAACTTTCTTTTTAAATTCCTTTTAGCTGTTATTAATTTAATTGGCGTTTGTTTCCAGAACGTAGGCATTTGTTTGTGGAGCGAAGGGGATTGTTTCCAGACCGCAGGCATTTGTTTGCGGAGCACAGGGGATTGTTTCCAGACCGCAGACATTTGTTTGCGGAGCGCAGGGGAGCTATATTTAATGATAATCTACAACACTTGGTTTAGTTACTGCAAAAATGGGCACTTTAATACTAAAGCCAATTGAAGGGTTAAACTTCCCGAAATCCTTATTATCATCCGGTAAATTTGGATAAAAGCCGTAGGTAATTTGAAAACTACTGTTTAACAGGTTCTCATTTCTTACTAATATACCAACGGCATACGCCTGATAAACCGGACTGTAAATTAGCTGATGTTGAGGCGTATCAATCATCCCCAAGCCAATCAATACTAAAGGCGCAACTTTAAAGCCAATAAGGTTGTAAGGTACATAAGTGACTCCTTCAAAATTCAGAATCATCTTTTTTGTTCCTGCAAGAGATCCGTTATTAAAACCATACATTTCATCCGAGTTCAGAGTGATTGTTTCGCCAGGTTGTTTATTTATGCCATTTACATATTTAAAATAAACAAACTGCCGGAAATACCATTTGTTGTTTTGCAGCAAATCACTGAAATAATAAAAGCCCGCATTAAAAGTAGCGTCATTGCGTATGTCCTGATAGAAATACGTGCCGTAATTGGTGTAAGCCGAAACATATCCTATATTTTTCAAATGTTTTCCGTACGAAAGTTGATACCCTGTATAGTATCTGATTCCTGTTTGTTCCACATATCTTACACCATATAATATTTGCGCCAATGCTCCTTCTGGGATATCTTCGTTGGCTCCAAACCGATAAATAAAACGGTCTTTATAATATTTTCTCAATGAAAATGCTACACTTGCAAGCCCAAATGATGAGTTAAAATATTTCTGACTTGTATCACTCTTTAATAAAGGCCTGATTTGATAATGCGTATCCATATATCGAAGTGCGACAATAAAATTTGTCCCTTTCCTATTCAATGGAATCCCAAATCCTGGATTAAAACTTCTGCCAATCCAAACATCTGAATTAATATTTTCTACATGATAATATCTATCTGTTTTTTCAATTGTATCATGGTTGTCATCCCATATTTTGGTTGCCGCAATTCCACCGGCCCATTTAGTTAAAGGAGAATAAAAAGCGCGGTCAACACTAAAACCAACAGTAGTTTCATCCGTTTTATTTGGAGATACAATTTGATTGGTTGAATAAAAAATATTTGAACTTATAAATGACTTATTAATGTTGTTAATTTTATAAGCACCACCATATTGAAAATTTCCATTTACATCATTATATCCACTTGATTGTTGAATATTTTGTCCCATGCCCAAAAAATTCCTTTCAATAAGAGCTCCATCAATTGATGTAAAACTTGCATTTACAGGAGCATCCAATGTCCACCTATCAAGCACCACTATTGTTATATCAACACTATCGATTGTATTCTGACAACACTCAAAATATATCTGAACATCATTTATAAAATCAGTAGCTCTTAAAATACGTTCCGATTCACTTATTTTTAACAACTCCAGTTTATCATGTTTTTTGAACATCAAATTATTACGAATCGTTCGCTGCCGAGTAGTTAAATGGTAATGATTTGCAATTTTCTGAAACGAATTTATTGCTTGCCTTGTTGTATCGGACACTGAATATCCAAATGGATCAAATACAGTAATTTTTATATCCCGTATTACACTTCCAACATATTTTAAGTTAGGGTCTTCATTTTTTTGCTGATCTGATAATGGTTTGTTTTCATATTGCTGCGGTGCAGGATCAACAAAAACAGCATCATATAATAAGCGTGTGAATTTATGTTTGGACGTAACTTTTTTGATTTTCTTATATACGGATAACGTATCGTTCGTCTGCGCTTCTACTTTAGTACATTGAAATACTATGGTTAAGAAAAGGATGAACTTAAATAGTATGACAATCTTTTCTTTCATTTTACAAAATGTATTTCAATATTTAAACGAACTAAATGCTACCCTATTAAATTAAAAAGGATAACCGATACCAATGTTTAATGCTAAAAAGCCATACTTTTCATTCTTATGACTTTCAGAATATTTTGCCCTCCAATCGTAATCATTGTAGTTTTGAATTACCCAACGTTGTGATTCAGAAAATTGAGGATCGCGCAATTTTATTCCTAAATCTAAGCGTATAATAAAGAAACTAAAATCTGCCCGAAGCCCAATTCCTGAACCAATTGCAATTTCTTTATAAAAACGGTCAAACTGAAAATCACCTCCCGGACGATTTATATCAGGTTCGCGTAACCAAACATTACCTCCATCGACAAATATTGCTCCATTAAATTGTTTAATTATTTTAAATCGATACTCTAAATTAAATTCCAATTGACCATCACCATATTGATCAAAATTTATTTGTCCGTTGTTGGAATACGAACCTGGTCCTAATGACCGCGCTTGCCATGCCCGAATATCATTAACACCTCCTCCAAAAAAACTACGCTCAAAAGGCAATGAATTGAAGTTAGCAAAAGGCTTACCGATACCTGCTGCAAAACGGAACACAATTTTATTGTCTTCATTAGGTGAAAGATAATAGCGATAATCAACATCCGTTCTTACATATTGTGAAAACGGAACGCCAAACATATCAAATCTTCCCAAGTCATCTTTTGCTAATGTATTTGGCTGTGCAGAATTTATCAGCTGATAAACGCCTCTCAAAATATTTCCTGATGACTCCGCATTTAATTTAAAAAACGAAAAGTTGGTTACTTTATTAATATTTTGTTGATTATAAGTAAATGTATAGCGCGTACTTGTCGACAAGTGAGGAGTAAAACTATTTTGAATGAAAATATTCGTATATTTTAAATAGTCAGCCAAACTTGATGGTAAATCTACTTTTACAATACTTACAACAAGCGGTGTGATTGAATGACTTATCTGGCTTGATTGTTTCCAGTTGTATCCAAAAGATAAGTTTGAAATATAGCGAGTATAAAAATTAGGAATGTTATCAATCAAATATGGTAGATGTTGAAACGTATATGAACTTGTAAAAACAGTTTTAGGATTTGATCGTTTGGAAACTTTTATTCTGAATGGCACCACAAATCTTGGAACATAAATATTTGCTTCCGGACCAAATTCAACAGCATTAAAATTCTGAGACTCCTTCAGAGAGGATGTATTATTTACTGTTTTTGTTGCTTCAATACTCCCTTTAAATCGCAATTCGAAAACTTCAGCACCTTTAAGCAGATTTTTGTTCTGATAAACAATACTACCACCAATTCCCAAATTCCCTGATGTATTTTTCCCTTCTGCTTCTATTGTGTACGATTGTTTTAATAAAGGACTTAGCTGAATAAAACAATTTAACTTATCTGCTCCTACTGGAATAAAACTAATATTAATTGTTTTAAAAGATTTCATTTCCTGCAACCTTTTATAGGTATCCTCAACATTCTTTAATTGATATAACTCTCCTTTATGAATAAAGATTGTATTTAACAGCACCTTGG
>CAIRRW010000176.1 GCA_903881065.1 uncultured Bacteroidota bacterium | reverse complement strand
GCTCCAGGTATATGTTGTAGCACCTGCAGCAGTAAGCGTAGCAGTCTGCCCTGCACAAATGGTTGGTGAGTTAACGGTTGTTACGGGTAATGGATTTACTGTTACCGTCGCTACAGCAGTAGTTGAACAGCCGAGCGAAGTACCGGTCACGGTATAAGATGTTGTTGCAGCAGGACTGGCAGTACCTGAAGTCACACCTGTTGAAGTCACCCCTGCACTCCAGGTATAGGTAGTTGCACCAGCAGCTGTAAGCGTAGCAGTCTGCCCAGCACAAATGGTAGGAGAGTTGACGGTAGTTACGGGTAATGGATTTACTGTTATCGTCGCTACAGCAGTAGTTGAACAGCCGATCGAAGTACCGGTCACGGTATAGGAAGTTGTTGCAGCAGGAGTGGCAGTACCTGTATTGACACCTGTAGAAGTCACCCCTGCGCTCCAGGTATAGGTAGTTGCACCAGCAGCTGTAAGCGTAGCAGTCTGCCCAGCACAAATGGTCGGCGAGTTGACGGTAGTTACGGGTAATGGATTAACGGTCATCGTCGCTACAGCAGTAGAAGAACATCCAAGCGAGGTACCGGTTACGGTATAGGAAGTTGTTGAAGCAGGACTGGCAGTACCTGTAGTCACACCGGTAGAAGTCACCCCTGCACTCCAGGTATAGGTAGTTGCACCTGCAGCTGTAAGCGTAGCAGTCTGCCCTGCACAAATGGTCGGCGAGTTGACGGTAGTAACCGGCAATGGATTGACAGTGATCGTAAAAGTATAGGATGTACCAACGCAAGATGCAGGAGCAAGAGTGGTAGGTGTAAAAGTTATTGTTGATGTAATAGGAGAACCTGTAGCATTCGTTGCAGTAAAACTTGGGATGTTTCCAGTTCCGCTTGAAGCCAAACCAATAGCAGTATTGGAACTAGTCCAAGCGAAATTGGCGCCGACAGGACTGCTGACAAAAGCAGGAACAGTGACTGTAGTTCCTACACACTGAGTAATATTTGTAATTGCTGTAGCTGTTGGTACAGGATTAGCTGTAACAACAACTGTGGCTGTTGATTTACATAAATTTACATCCGTTACACTAACAGTATAGGTTCCTGGAGCTAAACCTGTAGCCGTTTGAGTTGATTGTCCACCAGTTGTCCATAAATATACGTAAGGGCTTGCTGAACCAACAGGTGTGGCAGTAGCAGTTCCAGTTGATAAATTAGCACATGTGGCAGTACTTGAAACATTAGGCGGGCAACAAGCAATTATTGCATCGAATGTAGCTGCTGGATCTCCAGAACAACCTGCACTTGACCATAAACCTGACTCACCGTCTCCACTGGTATTTACAGCTGTAAGTAAGCTCATTCCGGGGTTACAGCCTGATGCAACTTGAATTGACCAACAAAAATTCCAATCTCCAGAACCCGGATTAAAAATACAATTAACACATCCAACTCCATCGCCAAAATTATTGCCAGGATTTCCATCAACTAATACACAGCCATTAACATTGCCACCTGCATTTGTTGAATAAGTTCCATCATAATAAAAACCTGCAGGCCAAGTAAGCCCTGTTGCTGAACTTACGGTTCCTCCAGGATAATATTTCCAATTGCCGCAAGTAGGTATTGCCCCTCCCCAATATGAATTGTTAGACAAATAAGCAGGAGGAGGGTTTGCAATAAGTGATGCCACATTCCATCCTGGGCCAAACGACAATTGTACACCATGAAGCCAATTGTTTGCTTCCTGCGTCCATTGAGTAATGTGATAACAAAAATTAACAGTCTGCCCAGGTTGATAGGTTCCATTAACGGGTAATGGTGATACCGTAAGTATTGATGAATTGTTACAGGTTGAACAATTCTGATAAGCATTTGCGCTAAGTGTAAATGTTCCAGTTTGCCCGGTATTTCCACTAATAAAAATATAATATGTTTGTCCAGGTATCATACCTGCTCCTATATTGAGCGTTGCTGCACCTGCTGCTCCAACAATACAATCTACACCGACAAGATTATTACAATTTGTACCAGTGTATAACGCAATATTAGGATTTGTAAACGTTGCTCCCGAGATGCTGATTACTGCACCATATCCATTGATTGGATCGGTAAATCTATACCAAACACTATTGGCAGGTGATGCCATTCCACAACCACCTAAAGTTACATAAGGATTTTCCGGTGTTGCACCAACGAGCGTACCAGCAACAGTTGTAGTAGCACCATTTACGATAGCTGAACCACAGTTTCCTGGCGCACCTAATGTTCCTAAATTCTGCGCACCAGAACAATTATTATTTGCAGGTTGTGCAAACATTAATGTAGAAGTTAATAATAAAATAAGTAGTAAAAGTTTTTTCATAATATTTTTCACTTTTAACTATTTACTAACTTTTACATAAGTAGCTATAATATTTCTGTCTTCTGATATTGAAAAAACAGGCAGAATAAATTTACAGCTGAATTCAGTTTGATAAGAAGCCGTATCAATTTTTATTCCTTTATTGAGTAATGTATTTGCAGAATAAAGAACACATTCGAATCCTTCTGAAAAGGTAAGAATAACATCTTCATTTCTCAAACGGTAGCCTTCCATATTAGATTCATAAATTAATGCTTTGTAATATTCCTCCTTGTCTTGATGTCTATTGTTTTGAATTTTAATACTGTTTTCTACTGTTACAGTCTGTGCATCAATTTTTATACTAAGAAAAATGAAGGTGCATATAAAAAAGGAATATATAATTACTTTAATTATTTTCATGGGATTTATATTGATGTTTGTAGGAAGATTTCATGCAAATATAGTAGAATCTATAATTACTCCTAAGTTTGTTTAGAAATAATCTTATTAACAACGGTTAAGAAGTTTTACTTATTATTAACATAAAAATTTTTATGATAGATTTTTACTTCAAATCCTATTAAATTTTGTATTACAAAAGTAATTTACAATATAACAATGAACCGTGAAATTGAACAGAAATAATATTGATTTTAATCACCAAATGTATTTGTCAACTATCTCACTTTAAGAATTGGGTAGAATAAATTCTTCCTTATTTATCAATTATATTACCTTTACCAACAATTAAACTCCCCTGATTAAATCATTTCGCAATATCAAAAGCAAAGATGACAAGAAATCATCCGATGCTTTAATATGTATTCATTTATATAATAAGACACATATCAAACTGCGTTAAAATAAAGTTTTTTAATGAAAAGGATTCTTTTCTTCATGTTATTAATAAGTATAATTGCGGCGAAAGCTGATAATGAAAACTTTTCAATTGGAGCCCGTTCATCAGGAATGGCAAACGCTTCTGTATCATTAAACGATGTTTGGAGCGCTCAACAAAATCAGGCAGGATTAGGTTTTCTTCATAATTCTGCTGCAGGAGTATATTATGAAAACAGATTCTTATTAAAAGAATTAAGTATCAGAGGTGCTGTAGTTGCTGTTCCAGTGAAGGGAGGAACATTTGGATTATGTATAACCAATTTCGGATATTCATCTTATAGTGAAAATAAATACAGTTTATCTTTTGCCAAATCTTTTGGTAATAAACTTTCTGCAGGAATTGCAATGGATTACCTTACAACTAAAATAGCTGAAGGATATGGAACAAAAGGAGTATTTGCTGCTGAATTTGGCCTACAGGCAAAACCTATAAAAAGGTTGAATATTGGTTTTCATATTTATAACCCAACTCGCACAAAGCTTGCCGATTATACGAATGAACGCATCCCTACGATTATTAAGTTGGGAGCAGACTATAATTTTTCGGATGCAGTAATACTAGCAGTTGAAACGGATAAAGATATTTCGCAGAAAGCAATTTTTAAAGCGGGGATAGAATATAAAGTCGTCAAAGAATTTTATTTGCGAATAGGTATTGCAACTAATCCAACATTAAGTTCATTTGGTTTCGGATTAAATCTTAAGAATATAAAAATTGATATTTCAACCAACTATCACCAAGTGCTTGGTTTTAGTCCTCAAATTGGATTAACTTATAATGTTATTAAGAAAAAGGAGGCCACTATAAATGATTAACTTCAACTAATTTTGAAAGAGAAACAACTTCGTTTCTTACAATCTATTTCAATACTATTATTATTGTTATTCTTTTCACTTGATGTAAAATCACAGGATACAATACCTGCTAAAACAAATGATGACAGCAATATTCAAGAGGAATTGGAAAATCTTGCCGAACAAAATAATTCAGAAACGGATGATTATACTGATTTGTTGGAAGGTTTAAATTATTACAAACACCATCCATTAAATATCAACAATGCTTCAGTTGAAGAATTGAATAAGTTACATTACCTAAACACATTGCAAATAAGTAATTTATTAACTCATATTAGTAACACTGGCAAATTATTAACTGTATATGAATTACAAAGTTTGGATGGATTTGATTTGCAAACAATAAACAAAATGCTGCCCTATATTATAGTATCTGATAAAAGTAACGATATTCATTTTTCAGTAAAAGATATGTTGGATAAAGGACAAAATACATTGACCTTTCGTTATGGCAGGGTGCTGGAGCCGGAATTTGGATATTCGAAGATTGACAGCACATCATTATATAAAAGCCCGAATTCGAGATATATTGGAAGCCCTGATTATTTTTACACACGATACAAATATACATATGGTAGCAATGTGAGTTGGGGAATTACTGCTGAAAAAGATGCGGGAGAATTATTTTTGAAGAACAAGCAGAATTTTAAATACGACTGGTATAATCAATCATTGAAAGCAAATCAACATAATGGATTTGATTTTTATTCCGCTCATTTTTTTATTCATAATATTAAGTTTGTTAAATCACTTGCTATAGGTGATTATCAGGTTTCTTTCGGGCAGGGACTTACCGCTTGGTCTACTTCGGCTTTTGGTAAAGGAATTAATATTTTTAATGTTAAAAAATCAGAGGTGGGAATTAGCCCGTATACATCGGTTGATGAAAATAAATTTATGCGCGGTGCTGCCACCACTCTTGTTTTTAAAGGTTTCGAATTAACAGCTTTCTATTCCCATCATCGTGTAGATGCAACAATAAGCGATACCGCACTTAATGGTGAAACCACTGCTGTATCAGCTTTGCAGACAACCGGATTGCACGCCACACCATCAGAAATAGCCAGCCAGCATTCTATTCTGCAAACAATTTATGGCAGTAATTTATCATATAGAAAAAATAGATTTAATATTGGAATAAGTGCAATTAATTATCAATTGAATTACGAATACAATCGTAGTTTAACCTATTATAATCAGTTTCAATTTTCTGGTACTCACAATGTAAATGTAGGCGTTGATTATAACTACCTAATTCGTAATTTTAATTTTTTCGGTGAAGAAGCAATAAGTGAAAATGGCGGTAAGGCTTTTGTTAACGGTGCATTAATAAGTCTTGATCCTAAATTATGTATTACCTTGTTACATCGTTATTACGACCGTAATTATCAAAATTTAATAAGTAAAGGTTTTGGTGAAAACACAGGAACGACCAATGAAAAAGGTGCATATATAGGTACTGTTCTAAAGCCAAACAATACAGTTACACTTGCAGCATCATATGACAGGTTCGAATTTCCTTGGTTAAAATATCAGGTAAATGCACCATCCTATGGCAACGATTATCTGGTGCAATTAAATTATGCACCTTCAAAAAAGGTGGAAATGTATGTGAATATCCGCAGAAAAAATAAACAGCAAAATACTTCCACTGCCGATGCAATTATAAATTATCTTATTCCTTTGCAGCAAACAAATTATCGTTTTGATATCGTTTATTCCGTTATCTCATCCGTGAAATTGAAGAGTAGGGTGGAGGTAATAAATTTTAAATTGGGTGATAATACTACCGAGAAAGGATATTTGCTAGTTCAGGATTTGGTGTTTCATAGGTCCGGGCAATCCTTTTCTTCCAGTTTGGGATATGCATTGTTTCAAACGGATAGCTACAATGCCCGAATATATTCCTACACAAGTGATATTCCCGGTTCCTACTCCATACCTTCATTTTACTACCGAGGTTCCAGTTGTTATGTGATTTTTTCCTATTCTATTACCCGGAAAATTGAATTATGGCTTAGGTATTCCCAGATTTTCTATGACAACAAAAATGTAATTAGCCCAGGGTCATTAACTCAAATTGATGGCAGTACCAAGTCAGAAATAAAGTTTCAGGTGAAGTTTAAGTTTTAGTTGCCATAATTTCACTACCCAAAATCCTGAATTCAAAAACTAAAAAGTACTATAATTTCCAAACAGCACATTTACAATAAATTATAGCAACATAAGGTTCAGTTTAGCCTAGCTAACCTTTCGTTTTGGTAAGCTAACCTTTCATTTTAGCTTCCTCGGGTTTCATTATGGTAAGCTAACCTTTCATTTTTCCCCACTGAGTAATTCTTTTGGTTCACTAAGATTTCATTTTGGTCAGCTAACCTTTCATTATGGTTCCCTCGGGTTTCATTTTAGTTTGCTAACCTTTCATTTTTCCCCGCTAAGTAAATCTTTTGGTTCACTAAGGTTTCGTTTTGGTCAGCTAACCTTTCATTTTGCTTCCCTCAGGTTTCAATTCTGTCCGCCAAATTTCCATCTCTTATTTAACACACATTTTCCAAATATTATTCAAACTACAGTTGAGTTTCATGGATTAAGACCAATTTAAGATACCCTTTCTGATTCCTGAAAACATTTATTTTATTTCCGTGCCACCATTTTCATACTTTTTGCATCT
>CAIRRW010000175.1 GCA_903881065.1 uncultured Bacteroidota bacterium | reverse complement strand
TCATAATTTTATTATTTAATTTATATTAGTTTTTTTATCAATACGAAATTAATTTTTATTAGGTTTGTACTCATAGAAAACAAGCAATTCGTCTATTTGCTTTGTAAATGAAAAAATAAATCACTTTATTTGCCTCTATAATTGTCAAAAGTATTTAAAATTTATGATTCAATCTACAAATAAAATTTTAGTTCCAATAGATTTTTCCGAACAATCAATGATTGCTCTAGAACAATCCTATAATCTAGCTAAAAAATATAATGCAGAAATCACCTTGTTGCATGTTATTGAGGATGGAAGTTTGATTTCCAAATTTTTTACCGCCAAGCAGCATGATGATTTAAAAGCAAAGGTTCAAAAAGATTTAGATATAATAGCCACCGATGTTACCAAAAAAACTAAAACCGTTGTTAATACATTAGTTGCAAAAGGTTCGGCATACGAAAAAATAAATGAAGTAGCCGAATTGATTAATGCAACCATGATTGTGATGGGCACAAATGGTGAAATAAATCTGAAGAAAAAATTTATCGGATCAAACTCACTTCGGGTCGTTCGCGAATCTAAAATTCCTGTTATTACTATTAGAGGTAAAAAACATCGCAAAGGAATCGAAAATATTGTACTTCCACTTGATCTTTCAAAAGAAACAAGGGAAAAGGTTGGTATGGCAGTAGAATTATCGAAGTTATTTAACGGGGCAGTTATTCATGTTGTGTCAGTATTAATTACTTCAGATGAGTTTTTAGTAAACAAACTTTCACGCCAATTAGGGCAAGTGAAATCCTTTTTGGAAAAAGAAGGAGTAGAATGTACCGCCGAAATAGTAAAAGGTGTTAAAGGTGATGATTCATTAGCAGAAAATATTTTGGAATATGCCGAAAAAGTGGAAGGCGATTTAATAATGATTATGACGCAGCAGGAAATTGATTTTACTAAATATTTTGTCGGCTCCTCTGCTCAGGAAATAATTAATAGTTCTTTTATCCCAGTTCTTAGTATTCGGCCTGCATTTAGAAAGGATAAAAGTTTCTTCCCAAACACATATTAAATAAAAATAAACAAATCAAATAATATTAATAGCTATGAAATCATTTACAATTCAGAAAATCCTTATTCCAATTGATTTTTCACAAACATCATTATTGGCAATTGAACACGCTGCTTTTACGGCTCAATTATATAAAGCAGAAATTGTATTGCTGCATGTGGTAGAAAAATATTGGGAAAAGTTCTCGGTAATTACCCCTGAATTAGTTGTGGAAATACCAAATGATTTTATGGAATCTATTGAGAAGAGACTGGAAGAAATTGCAAGTGATATCAGAACAAAAAATGGTGTAAAGTCAACTTGTATTACTGCGTCTGGTAATATATTTTCAGAAATAATGAATGTTTCCAACGAACAGAAAATTGATTTAATAGTGATGGGAACTCATGGGACATCCGGTTTTGCCGAGTTTTTTGTAGGAAGCAATACTTATAAAGTGGTTACAAAATCTGTTTGTCCTGTTTTGTCAGTTCAAAGCAACGCTACTCAATTAGGATATAAAAATATTTTATTACCGATTGATGATTCCGCACATTCCCGTCAAAAAGTTAATCATGCTATAGTTTTGGCTAAACATTTTGCATCAAAACTCCATATTTTAGGGCTGGGAGATAAAGAATATGACAAAGCAGAAATAGCTAAATTCGATTTAAAATTAAATCAGATTCAGGAATATATTAAAAAATGTGGAGTGATTTGCGATAAAACAATTGTTAATGGTACTAATCAGGCAAAGATGACGCTTGAGTTTGCCAATAATTCAAATAGTGATTTAATTGTAATAATGACCGATCAGGAAGAAAATATTACTGGGCGATTAATGGGAACATATGCACAGCAAATCATTAATCATTCTAAAACTCCTGTACTTAGTGTACATCCTGTGATAGGTGTTACTAATCCTTGGGCTATGACAATAAACTAATTCAGAACAATTTTTCGAATTATTTTATTTCGAAGTTCAATCGCGATTGATTCTCAATAAAAGCTTCTAATTGATCTCCAATTTTTACAGAACCAACTCCTTCTGGAGTTCCTGTAAAGATTAAATCTCCTGTTTTTAACGTAATAAATTTAGAAATATAAGAAATAACTTTATCAAATGAAAAAAGCAAATCTTTTGTATTTCCTGTCTGAACAGTTTTACCATTAATATTTAAATGAAATCTTATTTCGTTTAAATCGGCAAACATTTTTTTGTTTAAGAATTGACCAATAGGGGCAGAGCCATCAAAAGCTTTTGCTTTCTCCCAAGGCAGCCCTTTCTCCTTACATTTTGCTTGAATATCACGAGCGGTGAAGTCAATTCCTATTCCTATTTCATCATAATATTTATGAGCAAATTGAGGTTCAATATTTTTTCCAGGTTTATTTATCTTTAAAACCAATTCAACTTCATGATGTAGTTCTTTTGAAAAGTCAGGATAATAAAATGGAATATTATCTTTTATAATTGCAGTGTCAGGTTTTAAAAAAAACACAGGCTCAGCAGGTAATGCAGTGTTCATTTCCTTTGCGTGCTCTGCATAATTACGACCAATACATATAATTTTCATTGTTTCTGTAATTTGATATTAATAAATGGATGGATGCTTGAACAACTTATTCCTTCCTATGATGAGTTAGATTAATAAAAGGAATATTAACTTTTAAATGCAGATCTCAATTTAATATCTGTTAATATTTTTTTTGTGTATAAGGGGAAATCTCCATTCATCATCCAAGAATAATAAGAAGGCTCTTCTTGAAGTACTTTTTCAACTGGTTTGCCAATATGTTTTCCAAAATTAAATACTTCAATGCCTTTATCATTAAAAATGATTCTGCCTGCCAAATCAACATTTTTATTGATATTTGTAAAATTATGTAACGCTTCAATATCATTTTTTACAGGAGTAGTTTTGTTTCCTTTTTTATCTTCAAATATTACCCCATCATATTTTTCTAGTTGTGCAAGAAACACATCGTAGGTAGCTTCAATGTCTGCTTCTGCACTATGTGCATTAATAATATCTTTACCACAATAAAATTTATAAGCAGCTTTCAAAGTGCGTTGTTCCATCTGATGGAAGATATTTTGCACATCAACAAATCGTCTTTTATTAATATCAAAATCTACATCCACCCTCAAGAATTCTTCAACTAAAATAGGAATATCAAATTTATTGGAATTATATCCTGCCAAATCGCAATCCAATAAAAAAGCAGAAATATCTTTTGCTATACTTTTAAATGTTGGTTCATTTGCAACATCTAGGTCGTAAATGCCATGTACTTCTGAAGCTTGCTTTGGGATTGGAATTGTAGGGTTAATTCGTTTTGTAAAGGTTTGTTTTGTTCCGTCAGTGGAAATTTTCAGTATTGAAATTTCAACAATCCTATCTGAACCAACGTTAATACCTGTTGTTTCTAAATCAAAGAAGGCAATTGGTCTAGTTAAATTTAATTTAATCATTATGGTTGAGTATGTTTATAAAAAAACTCCGATATATAATCGGAGTTTTTAATTTAAATTTTTGAATTAATTATTATTCGCCAAGATTTTTACTGCTAATTACTTTATTCATTCTATCTCGGAAAGTAATTATTGATTTTTTACAGAATTTAACTGTTGCGTCATCTGTTGTAATTTTAGATGATTTTTCGATTTCAGGTGGTAATTTCGAAAAAATGAATGCCCCATTCGAATTTGTTGTCGCTGTTTTAATAATTATCCCTTTAGAATTAACTAAATTTACTTTTTTGTTTGCATAAGGAATACATCCATTCCCGAATAACACCCCATCAGCAGAAATTAAGTTGTCTGTTTGTGTTTTTATTGCATTCAAAATATTTTCGGCATTTTTTACAGATGGATCAGAAGATTTTGTTTTTTCTTTATCTGTTATTTTTGTTTTGTTTTCTTGAGTTTTAATTTGAGGCGCTACTTCAGTTTTTTTCTTTTCTTTAATTGGTTCCGTAGTTTTTACCGACTTATCTAACTTCTCATCTTTCTTTGACGTATTATTCTCATTAATAGGACGGAGTTGTTTATTTTCGATAGTATTGGTAGCATTGTTATTACTGTTTTCTGGAGTTATTATAACAGGTTCAACACTTATTGGCTCCCCATTTTTTGCAGGTTTTAAATGGAATTCTTTTTGCGTTTCCTTAAATTCTCCATTGTATGGCCCCCATTCTTCAGTCATAAATTCTTTTCCGTTTTGTTGATAGGAAACAGAATATTTTACATTTGGAGCTAAAATAAAAAGAAAACTTCCATCACGCATTAGTACATTTGATACATTACTCGCTCCTGTTTCATTATTCAATGCTGAAATTTCAATATCTGATGGTAATGGATCGCCGGTAGCAGGAATTATTAAACCCTTAACAAGGATAGTAGATTCAAGCTTTCGTTTTGGAGTATTTGATATTGACATATAAATGTCCTTGTCTCCAATACCTCCTGGTCTTAATGATGAGGTAAAATAACCTCTTTCTCCATCAGGTGAAATAGAGTAAAATAAGTCATTATCAGGTGTATTGATAGGATATCCAATGTTTTTAGGTTCAGTCCAAACATTTTCCGCTTTTTTCGAAGAGAAGATGTCGAATCCTCCCATAGTATTATGTCCGGTGGAACTGAAGTATAATACATTGTCTGATGAAATAAACGGAGAGTCTTCATCATATTCGGTATTAATTGGAGCGCCAACATTAACTGCCTTACTCCATTGCCCATTTGGCAATTTTACACTTGTCCAAATATCACGGCCTCCAAGCCCACCAGGTCTATCGCTTACAAAATAAATAGTATTACCATCCGCTGTTAAACACGCACTTGGTTCCCAATGAGACGAGTTAATACTGCCCAATAAAGGCATAGGTACTGTCCATTCATTTCCTTCTAATGTACTCTCGAAAATGTCACCATTATTAGAATTTCTGTAAATAAGAAGAGTTTGTCCATCTGCACTTATACCAACACTTGCTTCGTGCTCATCAGTATTAATATTAGTACTTATTTGTTTTGCTTTTTCCCAAGTACTATCGTTTAATTTATGTGAAATGTAAATATCCTCGAAGAATTCACCTTCAAAAGTCAAATCTCCTCCAGTACTTCCTGTTCTTCTTGAAGTGAAAATAATTGTTTTTTCATCAGCTGAAATAACTGATGAGTAGTCTGGGAAGGGGGAATTAATGCTATCACCAATATTTTTTATAGTATAATTCACTGGGGTTGAAACTAACTGTTTAGCATTGTTGCTGATTTCAATCATTCTGTCAGCATCTTTTATAAGTTTAGCGTTTTTTGAAGGGTTCAAAAACAATTTGAATTTATTGTAATTTTCAATTGCTTCGTCAAATTTATAGTTAAGGTGTAATGATAAACCATAATAATAATAAGCATTAATTGGTGCTCTCTTTTCATCTCTGGAATCTTCATTATAATTCTTAGTTGTATTCATTACTGCTTTTTCGAGATATTTTGCAGCTTTACTTTTGGTAGCTTCTGTTTTAATGTAACAGAAGCCAATTTTATAATTAATATTTGAATTG
>CAIRRW010000174.1 GCA_903881065.1 uncultured Bacteroidota bacterium | reverse complement strand
ACAAGCATATAATGCAGCCGTTTCTGTTCGTAATCTACTTTCGCCAAGACTGATTTCTTTGAACCCATTCTCCAAAGCCATTTTCACTTCCTCCAAGTTAAAATCACCTTCTGGACCTATAATTACTAAAGCATTTTCAGAAGCATTATACGAATTTTTCAAATGAGGAATTTCAGAAAGTCCTGCAAGTGAAGGATTACAATGAGCAATAAATTTTTGACCTTTGAAATCAGTTGTTGAAGTAATAAATTCTTTATAGTTTATCACCTCATTTATTTTTGGCAGATAGGCTTTCATGCTTTGTTTTATTGCAGAAACGGCAACTTTATTTAATCGCTCTGTTTTAACAACTGTTCGTTCACTAGTTTTACAATTGATAAGCGATATTTCATCAATACCTACCTCCGTTGCTTTCTCGACAAACCACTCAAGTCTGTCCATATTCTTTGTTGGGGCAATAGCAATATGTAAAAATTGGTTTTGTTTCCCTACTACTTTCTTTGATTTAAGAATAGAAACAACACATTTTTTAGGGTTGTTATCAATAATCTCCGCTTCATAGAATCCGCCAACACCGTCAATCAATCTTATTTTGTCGCCAATAGTCAAACGTAAAACACGCACACAGTGTTTGCTTTCTTCTTCATTTAAAGAATAAACAGATGCTGAAAATATATCAGGTGTATAAAAAAGATGCATCAAAAAGAAAGCCCTCTCTTTTTATGAGAGGGCTTATACCTATGCATTAACAGTTGCTTTGGGAGCTGCTGCCAGAATTTCTTCGTTAGCAGCACTTGCATACTGCTCAAAGTTTTTATTAAATGCAGTTGCCAATTTATTAGCTGTTGCATCAAACCCTTCTTTGTCTTTCCATGTATTGCGAGGATTTAAAATCTCTACGGGAACATTTTCGCAATCAGTAGGAACTTGTAATCCGAAAACAGGTAATGTTTCAAATTTCACTTTTTCCAGTTTGCCGGTTAATGCTGCTGTAATCATTGCACGTGTGTATGATAGTTTCATACGGCTTCCGACACCGAAAGAACCTCCGCTCCAGCCTGTGTTTACAAGCCAAACGTTAACTTTGTTTTCTTTTAATTTTTTACCTAACAACTCAGCATATTTTGTTGGATGTAATGGTAAAAATACTTTTCCAAAACAAGCAGAGAACGTCAAAGTAGGTTCTGTAATTCCCATTTCAGTGCCAGCTACTTTAGCTGTATATCCCGAAATAAAGTGATACATTGCTTGTCCTGTTGTTAGTTTAGAAATTGGAGGTAACACACCATACGCATCACAAGTAAGGAAGAAAATATTTTTCGGAATATTTCCTACGGATGGCTCAACTGCATTATTAATATAATTAATAGGATAACTTACACGTGTATTTTCTGTTTTGGTAATATTGGTATAGTCAACTGTACAAGTGTTTTCATAATATTCAATATTCTCTAATAATGAACCAAATTTTACAGCACTAAATATTTCAGGTTCTTTTTCTTTTGATAAATCTACGCATTTTGCATAGCAACCGCCTTCAAAATTAAATACACCGTTATCGCTCCAACCATGCTCATCATCACCAATTAATCCACGGTGAGGGTCGGCAGAAAGAGTTGTTTTACCAGTACCTGACAATCCGAAGAAAATTGCAGTATCTCCGTCTTTGCCTATATTAGCTGAGCAATGCATTGACAACACGCCTTTTTCGTGTGGTAAAATATAATTCAAAAGAGTAAAAATACCTTTTTTGATTTCACCTGTGTATGCTGAACCTCCGATTAAAATAATCTTTCTCGTCATGTTCAGAATCGTGAAATTGTGCTGACGTGTTCCATCAATTTCAGAAGTTGCTTTAAATCCAGGAGCACAAACAATAGTCCATTCAGGAGCAAATTTAATTATTTCATCATGCGTTGGACGTAAAAACAAATTGTTTGCAAATAAATTAGACCAAGGGAATTCAGTTACTACACGTACATTTAAACGGAATTTCGGATCAGCACATGCATACGAATCGCGAACATAAATTTCCTTACCAGATAAATAGGCTGTTACTCTATTATATAATGAGTCGAATTTTGCCGAATCAAACTTAAAATTAACATCGCCCCACCAAATTGAATCTTTTGTTTTTTCATCTAAAACAGTAAATTTATCCTTTGGTGATCGACCAGTGAATTCTCCAGTATCAACTGCCAAAGCTCCTGTATCGGTAAGCATTCCTTCACCTCTTACAATTGTTTCTTCTACTAGTTCAGCAACATTTAAGTTCCAATATGCTGCTGAAACATTCCCTAATCCTAATTCTGCAACTGTTGCATTTTTAGCTTTTATTCCAAACTCGTTCATTATTATATGTTTTAGTTAATATATCAAAAAATTGTGGCTCAAAAGTAAGAAAAATTGCAAATCAAAAGTCATTTTATGACTAAGTTCACAATTTTGCTTAATTCGAGCTATTAAATAAAAGAAAGTTCTTAAACAAATAATCTTTCTTTTTGAGTTAAGTCCTATTTTGAAGAATTAAACGAAGAAAACGCAAGCAATAACCAACCGCTAATAAAAAACAAGCCGCCAATTGGAGTAATCGGCCCTATCCAGGAAAAATTTGTTAACCCTGTTAAACCGGCTGTGGCTAGGATATATAATGAACCAGAAAAACATATAATTCCTATCATAAAACAATAGGCAGCTTTAGTCAAAAGTTTGCTTTTAATTTTATCAGATAACATTTCAATTACAAGTATAACAATGCTATGATACATTTGGTAGCGTGCAGCTGTATCAAATGTTTGCAAGTTGGCTTGTGTAATTAAACCAGTTTCAAGTTTAGATTTTAAAAAATGTGCAGCCATTGCGCCTAGCGCAACAGCCATTGCGCCGGAAATCCCACTAAATAATAGTAATCGTTTTTGCATAGTCAAATATATAAATACTTTTAGTTCTAATTGGTTTCTTGTGGGTAAACTTTTTTACCTCATAGACACATAGCTTATATTTAAAAAAATTTATTATTCATAAAAGCTTCGCTTTTCATAGATATGACTTCGTGTAAAATTCATTTCTCTATTGTTTTACTTTGTTCCTATGAGACTATGTGGTTATAATTTTTCTATTCCAGCTGTAATTTTAAGAACCTT
>CAIRRW010000173.1 GCA_903881065.1 uncultured Bacteroidota bacterium | reverse complement strand
ATTGGCATGCTCAAGGTTATGACAATTTTATTGAACGGTTATCAAGTCAATTTCCAAATGAACGTGAAGAACTTAAAAACTACGCTAAACAGATACAGGATGTTTGCAATTATTTCCCTTTATATCAACTAAGAGAAGATGATGCACCTATTATTGCTACGAAGTACCTAGATGTAAATGCTAGGGATTTTATCGCTTCAATGGTTAAAAATCCAAGGCTTCAATCTGTGCTGGGAGGTTCAAACCCTTTATATGCTGGTGATGGAGAAAAAACCCCATTATACGTTCATGCATTGGTTGCCAATACTTATATCGAAAGTTCGTATAAATGTGTTGATGGTGGTGCTCAAATTGAACGACTCCTAACTAAAAATATAAAAGCAAATGGCGGGGAAATTCGAAATTATGCAGAAGTTTCAAAGATTGTTGAGAAAAATGGTATTGTTACTCATATTGAATTAAAAGATGGTGAACATATAGAAGGAAAAAACTTTATTTCCAATATACACCCTGCAACTACAATGGAAATGTTGGAGTCAACGAAAATCAAGAACGCTTATCGTAATCGTCTAATCGGATTGGAAAATTGTTCTTCAGCCTTTATTGTGGATATTGTATTAAAGCCAAAAACATTTAATTATATAAATCATAATATTTATCATTATAACCGAAATGATGTATGGACTGGCATTCATTTTACAGGTGATGTTGGCCCTGATGGATATTGTATTTTTGTTCCTAAATCTTCCAGGTCAGATGAATATGCTGATAGCTTAACTCTACTGAATTATATGAAATTTGATGAAGTAAAAAAGTGGGCCAATACTTTTGCAACAATTCCAAACCACGATTCTTCAAGAGGAGAAGATTATGAAGAATTTAAATTAAGAAAAGCCGAGGAATTAATTGATCTTGCTGCCAAAAAGATTCCCAATCTAAAAAGTTCCATTCAATCATTTACCACTTCTACTCCACTCACTTACAGAGATTATATTGGTGCAAAGGATGGAGGATTATACGGTATTGCAAAGGATTATCGCGACCCGATAAAGACTTTTATATCACCTACGACAAAAATACCTAACTTGTTTTTTACAGGCCAGAATTTAAATCTTCACGGTGTGCTTGGTGTAACAGTAGGGGCTATTCGCACATGTGGGGTATTTATAGGACAGAATTACTTATTACGCAAAATTAATAACGCGTAGTGTTTTTATACTTCTTTAGTTGCAATCGGTCTGTTTGTTCTCGACCATTCGCTCCAGGATCCGACGTATAATTTAGGTATATCCAATCCTGCATAATCCATTGCCAATAAAGTATGGCAGGCTGTTACTCCAGAACCACAATGGATAAATACTTTTTCAGCACTTCTATTATTAAGTGCTTTTTCGTATTGTAATTTTAATTCTTCAGGAGGTTTAAATAAGCCATTATTATCTAAATTATCTGTAAAGGGAATATTAATTGCTCCGGGAATATGCCCTGCAACCAAATCAATTGGTTCTATAATTCCATGATAACGTTCGGGAGAACGGACATCAATTACAAGGCTATTTTTATCTTTTACAGCTATTTCAACTTCCTCAATTGAAGCTGTAGGTAATTTCCAATTATTTATTTTAAAAGAAGGAGTTGCAACAGGATCTACTATTTCGGAATTGGAAGGATAACCAGCAGCAATAGCATGATCAAAACCACCATCAAGTACCTGAACCTTTGTATGCCCTATTGCTCTTAACATCCACCATAAACGAGCTGCTGCATTAGAGCCGTTTTTGTCATCATAAACTATTACGTAACTGTTACGCATTATTCCTGCTTTGCCAATCATCTCGGCGAAAGTATACAAGTCAGGTAAAGGATGACGACCTCCTTTTGAAGGGTCTGAATTATTTACAGCAAGGTCAAATTCAAGATTAATATGGAAGGCACTTTTAAGATGAAGTTTAGCATATTTCCTGCTTCCTTCACCACCCGAACGGGCATCAATAAGAATAAATTTCTCTTTATTTAAAAGTGAAACTAACTCTGCTGGTTTTATTATTGGTTTCATTAACCCAAATAAGTTTTTAACAGATTACTTCTGCAATTTTGTTTTAATCGTCTAATTGCTTTCTCCTTTATTTGCCTTACACGCTCCTTGGTAATATTAAATTTTTCAGATATTTCTTCTAACGTCATCGCATATTCCCCGCTAAGTCCGAAATTACATCTAATTATTTCTGCTTCGCGAGCGGATAATGTTCCTAAAGCACGTTCAATTTCCTGCTTCAATGATTCGTCCATCAATCCTGATTCAGGGCTTGGGCTGTCGCCTGATTCCAATAAATCATACATGGTACCCGAATTGCTGTCGCTATTTGAAATTGGAGCATCCATTGAAACGTGGCGTCCTGCGTTTTTTATCGAATCCTTTACATCTGTTTCTTTTAAATCTAAGAGAAAAGCTATCTCTGAACTGGATGGTTCACGTTCATATTCCTGCTCGAGTTTGGCGAAGGTTTTGTTTATTTTACTTATCTCTCCAATTCTATTTAATGGCAACCGAACAATACGAGATTGTTCGGCCAAGGCCTGAAGGATTGATTGACGAATCCACCAAACAGCATACGAAATAAATTTAAATCCTCGAGTTTCATCAAATCGTTGCGCTGCTTTAATCAAGCCTAAATTGCCTTCATTAATTAAATCGGGTAAGGTAAGTCCTTGGTTTTGGTATTGTTTTGCAACCGATACAACAAATCGAAGGTTAGCTTTTGTAAGTTTTTGAAGAGCATTCTGGTCGCCTGCCCTTATCTTTTTTGCCAACTCCACTTCCTCCTCAGCAGTGATAAGTTCCACCTTGCCTATTTCCTGTAAATATTTATCAAGTGACGCTGTCTCGCGATTAGTAACTTGTTGTGTAATTTTTAATTGACGCATGATAATTTATTTACTTTTAAGCATACTTATACGCAACAAATGAATTAAGGTTACATTAT
>CAIRRW010000172.1 GCA_903881065.1 uncultured Bacteroidota bacterium | reverse complement strand
TTCGAACGCCTATTGTTTTATCGAATGGAGTGAGAAAATCCAGAACCTGCTTCCCGAAGGGTTTGTCTCCATGGATATGATTCAACAAGGAGAAAAGCGCATCATCAACTTTTAGAATTTCCATAAAATAGGGGGGCAGCTCCCTTTTTCATGCAACCTTTTCTTGAATTTAGTAGTCTGTACATCAAACTAACTTAATTCTACTAAAATGAAATATAATTCTACTTTCAAATTAATTGCTTCACTTGTAATAATAACGGCAAGTTCAGTAACATTATCCCATGCACAAGCGTTAACCGAAAACTTTGATAACATTGCTAATTTAGCTTCCAGTGGCTGGGTTATCCAAAATAACAGTAATCCTGTAGGTGGCACCAGTTGGTATCAAGGAGTTGATATTGCAGGTGGAGGACCATTAGATTCATATAACGGAGCAACTACTTCTTATGTTGCCGCTAATTATAACAGTACAGGAGGCAATATTATTACTCCCGGCAAAATAAGTAATTGGCTAATTACTCCTGTTTTTAATCTTCGCAATGGTGATACTGTAAAATTTTTTACCACTACCTATGCAGCTGAAGTAGGGGCAGATAGACTACAATTAAGAATGAGTACTAATGGAGCAAGTGTAAATGTTGGAACCACCTTTAATTCAGTAGGCGATTTTACTACACTTTTGCAAGATATTAATCCCAATTTGGCTTTACCTCCATCCGGTTATCCTACCGTATGGACTCAATATACCTCAATCATCAGCGGTCTTTCTGCCCCTACATCCGGTAGAATAGCTTTCCGTTATTTTGTTAATAATGCAGGTTTATACGGTACTAATTCCGATTATATTGGAATCGATAATTTTATTTATCGTCCTTATATATGCCCAACATTATCAATTTCACCGACTACTATTCCCAATGGTTCTCCTGGCGTGGCTTTAAGTCAATCTCTTTCTCAAACAGGTGCATTGGGGACAGCTACATATAGTTTATCAGGTGGAGCATTACCTACCGGATTAGCTTTTTCTTCTTCAGGAGTAATATCAGGAACTCCATCTGCAGGTGGCTCCTATAACTTTAACATCACTGTAAGTGATGCAAGTGCCTGTACAAGTACTCAATCATTTGTTATGAATATAGCTTGTGCATCGGGTACAGCCGCATTATCATCAATTACTCCTGTTTGTTCCAATTCTACGCCTTTTACTTTAAGTGGAGGCAGCCCTGCGGGAGGCACTTATAGCGGAACTGGCATAACGGCAGGTGTTTTCGACCCTTCTGTAGGTACTCAAACTGTTGTTTATACTGTTGGCAGTGGTTCATGTGTCAGCACTGCTTCAACTGCAATTACTGTCAACAGCGCTCCTTCTGTATCAGCAAATACAACTGCAAGTTCTGTCTGCGCAGGCAATAGCGTTACCTTATCAGGTTCTGGAGCTTCTTCTTATAGTTGGGATAATAGCGTAACTGATGGTGTTGCATTTTCCCCTTCTTCCACTGCCACCTATATTGTAACAGGCACTTCAAATGGCTGTTCTGCAACTGCTTCAACCACTATAACCATAAATCAATTACCAACTGTTACTGCAACTCATTCATTAACTCCTGTATGTGCAGGAAGCAACGAAACATTAACAGGTGGAGGTGCTTCTTCATACATTTGGGACAACGGTGTAACTAACGGTGTTTCGTTTGCTGCCAATTCAACACTTACTTACAACGTGGTTGGTACCGATGCAAATGGATGTACTAATTCTGCTTCTACCACTGTTACGGTTTTACCTTTAACTACAGCACCGGTTGCTATCATTGGAAATGATACTATATGCAGCGGTGGGTCGCAAACGTATTCGGTAGCTGCGGATATCAATGCTACTTCTTATACATGGACATTGCCTTCAGGATGGTCAGGAACAAGTACAACAAATAGTATTACTGCTTCTTCCATTACTTCTGCAGGTACTATTACTGTTACTGCCGATAATTCATGCGGAAGCAGCACAGCTCAATCATTAACTATTTTCTTTGGAAATCCGCCTGCTCAGCCGTCTTCAATGTTGGGTGTTACCCACCTTTGCGATAGTTCGTCTACTGCTTATGCAGTAACACTCGACCCCAACGCAACAGGCTACACATGGACATTGCCTTCGGGGTGGTCAGGAACTTCTAACACTAATACCATTACAGCTACAGCATCCACATCCAACGGTGTAATAACTGTTACGGCTGATAATGCTTGCGGATCAAGTACACCAACTACTTTAACTGTTTTTGCGTCAACAATACCTACTGTAACTGTTTCACCTTTTGCTGTAGTTTGCGAATCAGTAGGCCCATTTAGTTTAAGTGGTGGAAGCCCTGCTGGAGGTTCATATAGTGGTGTAGGTGTAAATTCAAATATATTCGACCCTGCCACATCAGGTTTGGGCACATACATGATTACGTATACCTATGCTAATGGAGCTTGTGTTCGTTCCGATTCGGCTACCATCACAGTTGATTTATGTTTAGGTATTAATAATAATACTTCCGAAGAAGAAATAAACATTTATCCTAATCCGGCTTCAAACGGAATGGTTACAATCCATATTTCAAATGCTGATAATAAAGAATTAATCGCTTCAATTATTGATATGCAAGGCAGAGAAGTTTATTCTTCAGTAGAAAAAAATATTACTGCTGATTTCAACAAACAAATTTCTCTAGAAGGAATTTCAAAAGGAATTTACTTCATCAAAATAAATAATGGTGCTCATACCAATGTGCAGAAACTGATAATAGAGTAGAGGAGATGGTATATAAATACGGTACATAAAAAGTCCCGTCTTGGCATAGCTGAGACGGGGTTTTTTAATGCATAAAAACAACAAACTTCAATAACTCCACCCTCTCCAAATATAAGAATTCAGATATTGGAATTTAGAATTTTACACCTCTACTTCTTCCTCATAAATACCTGTATCGGTACTCCATTAAAATCGAAGTTTTCACGTAGTCTATTTTCCAGAAATCGAAGATATCCTTCAGTAACATATTGTGGCAAGTTGCAATAAAAAGCAAACGTAGGAGCATGTGTAGGTAATTGAGTAATAAATTTCACCTTCACATGTTTTCCTTTTATTGCCTGTGGCGGGGAATGCTGTATAATCGGCAGCATCACATCATTCAGCTCGCGTGTTTTAATAGTTCTGGTTCTGCTTTCGTTTACTTTCTCGGCAGTCTCGATAGCTTTTAGTACACGTTGTTTGGTGAGTGCAGAAGTAAAAATAATCGGTACATCATTGAAAGGAGCAAGCTTCTCACGTATCTTTTCCTCGTATTCCTTTGTCGAATTCGTATCCTTCTCCACCAAATCCCATTTATTGATAACAATTACAATCCCTTTTCTGTTTTTCTCGGCAAGATGAAATATATTCAGATCCTGTGCTTCAAGCCCCAAAGTGGCGTCAATCAATAGTAAACAGACATCACAATCTTCAATTGCACGTATGGAGCGCATTACGGAATAAAACTCCAAATCCTCTTCCACCTTTGATTTCTTGCGAATACCTGCAGTATCAATCAATAAGAAATCGTGATTAAAAGCGGTATATCTTGTATTAATAGAATCGCGCGTGGTGCCTGCAATTGGGGTAACAATGTTGCGTTCCTTGCCAAGCAAGGCATTTATAAAGGAGGACTTTCCAACATTTGGCCGCCCTACTATCGCAAACTTAGGAATGGTAAGTTCTTCCACCACAGCTTCCTTGTCTAAAGCATCCACCACGGCATCAAGCAAATCACCTGTACCGCTGCCGCTTATGGCCGAAACATTATGTGGTTCACCCAAACCGAGTGCATAAAACTCGCCAGATAACCCTTGTCGCACATTATTATCCACTTTATTTGAAACTACAAACACTTTCTTCTTTCCTCTTCGCAGCATATCCGCCACTACTTTATCATCTTCAGTTATTCCTTCAGCTACATCGAGTATAAAGAGAATTACGTTCGCCTCATCAATTGCCAGTTTAACCTGTTTACGTATTTCGCCTTCAAAAACATCGTCAGAACCTTTAACATATCCACCAGTATCAATAACCGAAAACTCCACCCCATTCCACTCCGACTTTCCATAATGCCTGTCTCGAGTAACACCCGATTCAGCATCCACAATCGCTTTTCTGCTATCTGTTAATCTATTAAAAAGCGTTGATTTACCTACATTTGGTCGTCCTACTATTGCTACAATATTTGCCATTTCTTTAATTTTTCGCAAAGATACAATTTCTCATCGGTCTTTCCGCCTTTCCTCCATCAGCAATATTAATAGGGGTTTCGTTACTTATATTCTGTTTCTAAACATTTATACCTATTTTAAATTCCTTATAATATGCTACCTTTGCCCCAATGCGCATCGACATTATTACAGTATTACCACAATTGCTTGAAAGTCCTTTTCAACACAGCATATTAAAGCGTGCTATAGAAAAAGGACTGGTTGAAGTTAATCTGATTAATCTTCGGGATTATTCTACTCAGAAACAAAAATCTGTGGATGATTATGCATTTGGAGGTGGTGCAGGAATGGTGATGAGTATTGAGCCGATTGCCAAATGTATAAATTACTTAAAGGCGGAACGTACTTACGATGAAGTGATTTATACTAGCCCGGATGGTGAAGTTCTTAATCAGAAGATGTCTAATCGATTATCTACATTGAATAACATAATTATACTTTGCGGACATTATAAAGGAGTTGACCAAAGGGTACGCGACCATTTTATTACTAAGGAAATCTCGATTGGCGATTATGTACTTTCGGGAGGGGAATTGGCTGCCGCTGTAATCTGTGATAGCGTAATCAGGATTATTCCCGGAGCTATTTCAGATGAAACTTCTGCTCTTACTGATTCTTTTCAGGATAATTTGCTTGCCCCACCAGTTTATACCCGCCCGGCTGAGTTTAATGGTTGGAAAGTGCCTGATATATTGCTTTCAGGGCATAATGAAAAGATAGAAAATTGGCGGCATGAACAGAGTATTGAACGGACTAAAACGAAGAGACCGGACTTACTAAAATAATTTTTTTGCGAATTCTGTTTCCCATCTTAATAATTTAGCTACATTTGCACTCCTTTTTAGGAAAATTAAATAAAATAAATAAAAAACAACAATGAGTTTATTATTAAAATACGCAGAAGAGCAATTGACAGTGAGAGCTAATCACCCTAAATTTAAAGCAGGTGATACGGTTACAGTTCATTATAAAATTAAAGAAGGCGATAAAGAACGCGTTCAGCAGTATCAAGGTGTAGTTATCCAACGCAATAGCAGTGGAGCTACTGAAACTTTTACTGTTAGAAAAATGAGTAACAACGTAGGTGTTGAACGTGTATTTCCTGTTCACTCACCATACATTGATAAAATTGAAGTTAACAAAGTAGGTGTTGTTCGCAGAGCTCGTTTATATTATTTACGTGCATTGACTGGTAAGGCAGCACGTATCTCTGAGAAGAAACAATAATTTTATACAATTATTTTAAAAGCCCTTTCACGCATATTTGTGTGATAGGGTTTTTTATTTGTATTAAAACTAGTTTAAAGTTATATAGTTAAAAGTTGCAAAGTTGTTCATACTTGTAACTTTTGAACTTTAAACTTTGAACTTTATAACTTAAAAGAAAATGACATTACAGGAAGAAATTGACAGACGGAAAACCTTCGGAATTATTGCACATCCCGATGCAGGGAAAACTACGCTTACTGAAAAGCTGTTGCTTTTTGGTGGTGCAATTCAAACTGCAGGAGCTGTAAAATCAAACAAAATAAAAAAGCATACTACTTCCGATTTTATGGAAATAGAGCGTCAACGTGGTATTTCCGTAGCTACTTCGGTAATGGGTTTTGAATATAAGGGTGTTAAAATAAATTTATTGGATACTCCCGGCCACGAAGATTTTGCTGAAGATAC
This sequence comes from uncultured Bacteroidota bacterium, assembly GCA_903881065.1. GTDB lineage: Bacteria > Bacteroidota > Bacteroidia > 2-12-FULL-35-15 > 2-12-FULL-35-15 > 2-12-FULL-35-15. Next base: position 510 of record CAIRRW010000172.1, on the reverse strand, counting down.
ATACAGAACTTTAACGGCAGTGGATAGCGTTATAATGCTTATCGACTGTGCAAAAGGGGTGGAGCCTCAAACGCGTAAACTGCTTGAAGTTTGCCGAATGCGTAATACTCCTGTGATTGTTTTTATAAATAAATTAGACAGAGAAGGTAAAAACCCTTTTGATTTATTGGATGAAATAGAAAAGGAATTGCGTATTGATTTGCGCCCTTTGAGTTGGCCTATCAGTATGGGTAAAACGTTTAAAGGTGTTTATAATCTTTATGAAAAAAGCCTTACTGTTTTTAATTCAGGAGAGAAACAAACACTTGAAAATTCAATTGAAATAAAGGATTTGAATGATGGCACGCTTGATAAATTAATAGGTGAAGATTATGCGATTACTTTACGAAATGATGTTGAATTATTAGAAGCCGGTTATCCTGTTTTTGATAAAGAAGAATATCTGGAAGCAATGGTTTCGCCTGTGTTTTTTGGAAGTGCAGTTAATAATTTTGGAGTTAGAGAATTGTT
>CAIRRW010000171.1 GCA_903881065.1 uncultured Bacteroidota bacterium | reverse complement strand
GAAGATATTAATGGAGATATATATTCCGAGAAAGCAATACAAACAATGATTGATGCTGCAAAAACATTAAAGTCTGTTGAAGTAAAAAAGACTAATTCGTAATTCTTTTACATTAAATATTTAAAGCCATTTCTAAGTTTCAGAAATGGCTTTTTTAATAATTTTAAGCGATGCAAAAAATAAAAAATTATATAAATGGGGAACTTGTAGATCCTATTGGAAAAGCATACATAGACAATTACAATCCAGCAACAGGTAAGGTATATTCATTAATTCCTGACTCTGATGAACGTGATGTGGAATTAGCTACTGAAGCTGCATTGCAGGCTTACTCAATATGGAGTGTTGTTCCAAAAGAGGAGCGTTCTAGAATATTGTTAAAGATAGCGGATTTAATAACCGTGAACTTAGATAGGCTAGCTAATGCTGAGTCTGTTGATAATGGAAAGCCGGTAGCTTTGGCTAAAATGATTGATATTCCTCGTGCAGCAAGCAATTTTTACTTTTATGCGACAGGTATTTTGCATTATTCTGCGGATAGTCATTCTAAGGAGGATACGGCAATTAATTATACATTACGTACTCCCGTTGGAGTTGCAGGGTGCATTTCTCCTTGGAACCTACCCTTATATTTATTTACATGGAAAATTGCACCTGCATTGGCTTCCGGAAATTGCGTAGTGGCAAAACCGTCAGAAATAACTCCGATGACAGCCTATTTGCTATCTGAATTATGCATTACAGCTGGTTTACCGAAAGGGGTGTTAAATATTGTACATGGGTATGGACATAAAGTTGGAGCGGCTATTTCCGCTCATCCTAAAATTCCGCTTATTTCATTTACTGGAGGGACTAAGACTGGTGCAGAAATAGCCCGTGTAGCAGCACCGATGTTTAAAAAACTATCGTTGGAGCTTGGCGGAAAAAATCCAAACATAATTTTCGCTGATTGTGATTATAATCAAATGCTTAAAACCACCTTAAACTCTTCCTTCTCAAATCAAGGTCAAATATGTCTATGTGGTTCAAGAATATTTATTGAACGTCCCATTTATGAAAAGTTCAAAACGGATTTTGTAGCATTGGTTATGAAAATGAAAGTTGGAAATCCTGCTGATAGTGAAAGTAGGTTAGGTGCTGTAGTTTCAAAATCTCATAAGGAAAAAGTATTATCGTATATTGAACTTGGTAAAAAGGAAGGAGGAACTGTTCTTTGTGGAGGTAGCGAAGTAAAATTAAATGGCGAACTAGCAGATGGATATTACATTGCTCCTACAGTGATTGAGGGATTGGCTTATGACTGCCGGACAAACCAGGAAGAGATATTCGGACCGGTAGTTACTATTATGCCGTTTGATACTGAAGAAGAAGTTTTGATGTATGCAAATAGTACCCAATATGGCCTTGCTTCTATATTATGGACAGAAAATTTGACACGAGCACATCGCATAGCGAATAATTTACATGCTGGAATTGTATGGATTAATTGTTGGTTACTTCGTGATTTGCGTACTCCGTTTGGTGGAGTGAAAAGTTCGGGAGTAGGCCGTGAAGGAGGTTTTGAAGCCTTCGACTTTTTCACTGAACCTAAGAATGTTTGTATTAAGTTAAAGTAGTTAAGTGTTCGTTTGTGTGTTTTACTATTTAGGCTGTCTAGTTTTTGTACCTCCTTCAATTTCTTTGTCCAAGTTTTCATTGAAGGAGAAATTCTCCACCATCCATTTATCTTTTGGCTTATAAAGTAAAAAAGTAAACTGAAGTGGTTCACGTTCGTATTTTACAAGAAATTTTACTTCTTTCAGACTTGGAGAAACAGTATTCTCTTCCATTGGCTCAAAGCCAGAATACTCTCCTAACATATCTGTAAGTGTTTTTAATTGTGTTTTTACATTAGTTACAACTTCTGGCTTTTTAAGCATCCATTTATTAGTGGCAAATGCATATTCAATTGCTTTAGGAGGAAACTTTGCATATACAGCGAAGAATGCGTCGGTGATTTCTTTAGTAGATGATTGAGCAAGTAATTTCGATTCCGAAGCAAGAAGTAATAAAATTGATATGCATAAAATAGTAATTACTTTTCTCATTATTAATAATATTAGCTGTTAGTGGGTAAATGTAGATAAAACAATTGATTAATTGCCAAAGAAAACAATCTACTTTGTTTTATAATAGTTACGAATTACTACTTTCTGAAGTTCACGTTTAATTATTAAATCAGTTACGATACTCGAAAATGGTTCGGTATTATTATCGTTTACTGCGATTTTAATTTGCTGTTCACTTACGTCAATACGATAAAGAATGCTCAAAAATTTTTGCTGATTACCATGGATAAGTTCATTTATATGAGGTTCTACCTGATCATATAATTCTTGATAAGCATTATACGCATTACCCGAGAATTTTACATGTAGCTCAAACATTTCAAAGTCCTTTATTATCTGGTCGGCGGTTTCCTGTATTAACCCCAGTTTATTAATATAAGGAGAAAGGTCAGTAAAGTTCATGTTTATTGTAGATCACTTTTTATCTCTAATCTTTTCTAGTTTCAATCGTTCAACAATACGATTATTAATAATATGTTCTTCTATTATTTCGTCTATATCTGTAAGTTGAACGCCCACATAAAAAATCCCTTCGGGATAAATAACAATAGTTTGCCCGAAATCACATATGTCCAAGCACCCTGATTTCTGAGCACGTAGTTTAATTGGCAGATTCCTTTCCTTAAGCTTCTTTTTAAAAGATTCAACTATTGCTAATCCGTTAGCTTCACCACAACTTTTTCGTGCTGCGCCTTCTGCCCGCTGATTAGTACAAATAAAAATATGTTTGTCGTAAATCATAATAGATTGTGATAAGCTGATGACGAAAGTACTAATAAGAGTTCAACATTAAATGAATTTTAAGTATTAACAAATATTATTAGCCTATAAATTTGATACAAACATACTTTGATTACCTTTGCTGACTATTATTTTATACATTGGTAATGAAAAAAATTATATTAGTATTCTTTTTCCTAACTCTACTCGTTTCGACACACAAAGCGCAATCGTTATATTGCGGTGGTATTTGTATCAGCGGACTTTCAATTGGGAATGTTAATGATAGTGTACCGGTTCTTGAGACAAGGGATAGCGTTTCTGTAATTTATCCTCATAATATTATATATTATTCATACACTAATTATTTCAGATGGCTTAAGATTTCAATGTACGGTGTTCACGATTCTTCATTTCTTTCATTACCAATTATAGTGGTGGTGGATAGTACCGGCGATACTATTGGCAATAAACAACTCCATTCCTATAATTATTATCAATATATAGATAGTGTAACCACCGATTCGGTACTTACAAAATTATATGCTATGCCAGCTAACTTTAAAGGGTATGTATCTATTATTGATGGAGCCACAGGTGATACTTGTAAGTTTGGATATCCGATGAACTGCACAAAAACAAGCGTTCGTGAGTTTGCTGATAATAATAATGCGTTAAGCGTATTCCCAAATCCAACTTCTTCTGAAATTAATATAAGTATTAGTAATTTGAATCATCAATCAGCAGGAATCAGATTATATGATGATACCGGACAACTTGTACGAACATATTCTACATCCAATCCACTTCTTAAAATTAACAGAGAAGGCTTATCAAATGGTATTTATTTGATAACTGTTGATATTGGAAATAACAGACTGAAGAGTAAATTGGTAATAGACTAATAGAATAGGTCAGATTAAATTCAAGAGGGGGCTAAACTCTACTTTCCATCAATCTGCTGATATATTTACCCAATATATCAAATTCAAGATTTACTACTGTACCTTTCTTAAAAGTATGAAAATTCGTGTGATTGAATGTGTACGGGATAATACAAACAGAAAAAGAATTAGCCAAAGAATTTACAACTGTTAAACTAACTCCATTAATTGAAACACTTCCTTTCTCAACGGTAATATTATTTTTGGCTCTATCATATTCAAATGTAAACAACCAACTACCATTAGTTTCCTGCACCAACGTACAAATTCCTGTCTGGTCAACATGACCTTGAACAATGTGCCCATCCAGCCTATCGCCAAGTTTCATACATCGTTCTAAATTTATTTTATCGCCTTTGTTTAATAGCCCAAGATTTGTTTTTGAGAGTGTTTCGTCAATAGCAGTAACTGTGTAAGTATCGTTTTCAATATTCACAACAGTAAGACAGACGCCATTATGTGCAATGCTTTGATCAATTTTTAATTCGTGTGTAAAGTCAGATTTGACTGTAATATGAAGATTGTTTTTTTCTTTTCTTAATGAAACAACTTCTCCTAATCCTTCTATTATTCCTGAGAACATAAATTTAATGCTTTGGTACTGGCGATTCTTTTAAAAGCTGGATAAAACCCTTAAGTACAGTAGGCTTTATTCCATCTACATGTATTTCATTTACTGTACAGACATAGAAATAAACACCATCAGGGCACATCATTTTTGTGGCGGAGTTTTTTCCATCCCATAAAATATCTCTATCAGAAGTAGAAAACATTATTAATCCCCAGCGATCGTATATCTTCATATCTACATCCTTAATATATCGATAACCAGGAAGAGGTGTAACCATATCGTTTATACCATCACCGTTAGGAGTGAAAACATTTGGCAGTTGATAGTCAGGGCAATTATCTACACATAATTTTGTAACAATCGGACTTTCATTACCAACTGTATCTAATGCAGTAACAGCGTAGCATCCTGCAGTAGAAGCTACCCCATCATAGTTAAAGATATGCGTATAAGTAGTATCATTCATATTTGTTGTTGAATATATTAGCACTAAGGCAGTATCGGAAGTTGGAGCAAAGTAAATGTTGTACTGAACAGCATCATGACAACAATATGTATTCGGATTCGTCCAAGTCAACACATTCTGATAAATTCCACAATCGTTATTTACCAGAAATTTTGGTTGGCATGGTGGTACCTTGTCAACAGGAGTGTCGCATCTTATTTCTGACATGTTAAATAATGGATGCGGAATAGAAGTGTCTGTAAACTGTCCTACACTCCTAATCTTATAACAATAACTCTGTCCGTTAACCAAATTGGAATCTACATAGTACATATTAAAGGTGCTATCGTACAGAACAAAATTTTGTGAGCCATGTGGATTTGGTTTATAGATATAATATTTATAATTAGACCATGGAACTGCTGCCTGCCAGCTTAAATTTATCCTGTTACCAGCCGGTGTAGAATTCAAATATACAGATGAAGCTGTGTTGGTGGAACCTACCAATATTCCATTAGCATAGAAATCCACACGATATGTATATGCTGAATCAAGTGTGTTTAATCCGGTATCAACAAAACCTGTGTCTGGCAGTTGAGAAAAGGAATTGTAGATATAACTGCCAATTGGTGAAATTTCTGAAAAGGTTAAACTGCCAGACATACCTTGAGCTCGCATTAAACGGTACTGATATGGAGGAGGATTAACCACTGTATCAAGGTTGGGTGGAGTTGCCAATGGTTTTATCCAATGTACCCACATTGTTCCTATATGAGGGTCGGTAGTCATCACACTCACATTTGTAATAATAGGAATATCCCGAACTAGCATTGCACAAACGTTTGTAGAGGCATAACTTTGGGATCCGTCGGAATAATAAGCAACTATAATGTATGAATAAGTAAAGCCGTTTACTAACCCTGAACCATTATTATTATCAGTAAAATTAGTAATGTTAGGGCCTGTATTTGCTAACAATGTATAACCGGTGGTAGGTGGCAAACCTGTTTCGCAGGTGTTATGCACAAAAGGGTCGCAACTGTTCTTTCTGTATACATGATATCCAATTAAAGGGTTGGCTCCTACAGTATCATGACAGGTTACTGCATTCCAATGTAAAATAATGCTTGCTCCTGTTGGTGTTGCTGTTAGGCCTGTTGGTGCAGGAGCAATTACTCTTATAAATACCGATTTGTAATCAACCAAAGGTGTTGTGGGGTCGCTATCTGTAGCTTTAAAAGTAACGAGATAAGGAAGCAATTGTATTTCCGAACATGCCGGAGTCCAGTTGAAAGTACCATGAACAGGAGTAAGAGTAGGGGATGACGAAAAAGTGGCAGGAGGTGTAATGTGAAACGGCCCTCCATTACCTTCCAAAGTAACTACATCATATTGTGCATCAGTTGCAGTAACATTAAAATGTAAATTAGTACCCGCTACAATACATGTATCATCAATAGGTGCAATAACAGGGGGATTATTGGCACAGGACTGAACCGAAATCTGCATATCCCGAACCACTGAGCCTATGTAATAACGGATGGGGCTTCCGGAAAGCCGTCGATATTGTTTTATTAAAATAGCAATATTATAGTTACACACTTGATTGGGCGCACACCAAACGATGTCTCCTTTGTAAACGTTAATATCATTTGCTGACATATTGGGAGGGAAAATCCAACCCGGTATTCCTATTCCATGATTATCAGCACATGGTATCAAACTATAAGAAAGACTATCTCCATTTGGATCATATGCTCCCGGGTTGTGTTTAAAACAAACACCAACACAAGCCTGATCGAGAGGTAAATTTAATAATACAGGAGAATCGTTTGCTCCTAAAAAAGGGTTGATTACCAATTCGGAAACTAGAGAGAATGACGTATTTACTGAATTTCCGTTATTGATATTACATGTTCCGGCATTTCTATTCATGTCGTCCATTGTCATTCTATAAGTGCCCGGACCACCAAATGTAAATGTTCCGTAATAAATATTTTTATTGGTGAATGGATAAAGTGAGATTCCTAATAACTGATCAATATCTTCACCATCATGGTTAGGATAGGAACATTTATTCGATACTCCATTTACTCTGGGAACAATAATACTATCAATTAAATGTGAGCCCGACCAGAAAATAACTGTTAATTCACATCGGTCGGCACTGGTAGTGGCAGGATTAGTATTTGTATATGTTGTAACGGTAATTCCATAAGTCATTCCGGAAATATGGGTATATGTAATTTCTCCTGCTCTGTTGTGAGTAGCGAACACATTGGTAAAACCAATTAGTAATAAAGAAAATAATAGTAAGATTTTTTTCATTATGTTTTTTTCGCTGAAAAGGAATGCTAAATTACTTATTTATATTGAAACCCGAACAAGTTTTTATTTAATAACGGTGCGACTTTTAAATAAATCCTATCTTTGAAACGTAAAAAAGAAAAAGGTTTAATCAATATGGCACGAATACTTACAGGAGTTCAGAGTACTAATATTCCTCACTTGGGAAATATTTTGGGAGCAATAATTCCTGCGGTCGAATTATCAAAACAATCGGGTAACGATTCGCTATTTTTTATAGCTGATTTACATTCTCTTACCACTATTAAAGATGCTGACTTTATTAAGGAAAGCACTGCTGCTGTAGCTGCTGCCTGGTTGGCTTTCGGATTTGATACAGATAAAAATATCTTTTATCGCCAAAGTGATGTGCCGGAAGTATGTGAGCTGACGTGGTATTTAAACTGTTTTACTCCTTTTCCGATGCTTGCAAATGCGCATTCGTTCAAAGATAAATCGGAACGGCTGGCGGATGTAAATGCCGGACTTTTTACTTACCCTGTGCTTATGGCGGCTGATATTATTTTATACGATGCACATTACGTGCCGGTGGGTAAAGATCAGATGCAGCATTTGGAAATGACTCGTGATATTGCCGAGAAATTCAACAATCATTTTGGTGAGGTGTTTGTAGTCCCAGAAGGAAAAGTAAACGAGGAAACCATGCTTATTCCCGGTATCGACGGGCGGAAGATGAGTAAATCATTAAACAATTTCATTAATATTTTTCTGCATGAAAAGGAGTTGAAGAAAGTAATTATGAGCATTGTTACTGATGCTACTCCGCTGGAAGCACCTAAGAATCCTGACACTTGCAATGTTTTTGCTTTGTATAAATTACTTGCTACTGAAGAACAAGTTGCTGAAATGCGCGCCAATTACATCAAAGGTGGATATGGCTACGGACATGCTAAGACGGCATTGTTGAATTTAATATTGGAAAAGTTTAAAACTCCACGCGAAACCTATAACTATTATATGAGCAACAGAAATGAGTTGGATGCCAAACTTATGATTGGTGCCGAAAAAGCAAGAGTTATTGCTAATGCTACTTTAAAAAGAGTAAGGGAAAAACTCGGTTATAAGGTTTTATAATTCTAGTTTCTATTGTAGATAATCGCTGCAGTAATAGTATTAAATATCGTATCGGAAGATAGGTTCTACATTTTTAATATCACTGTAACTTACCGCTAAATCTTTTATCAAACCATCCTGCACACCGTACACCCAGCCGTGTATTTCGAGTTCGCGCTTTTTCCAATGCTCCTGCACTATTCTTGTTTTTGCAAGATTATGTACCTGTTCTATCACATTTAATTCTACCAGTCTATCCGACCGTTTTGTTGGGTCGGTGATGGCTTCCAGCTCCTTGGAGTGCTTGTTATATACTTCTTTTATGTTGCGCAGCCAGTTGTTTACAAAGCCTTGATCTTTGTCTTCCATTGCTGCCAGCACTCCTCCGCAGCCATAATGACCGCATACTATTACGTGTTTTACTTTCAATGTTTCCACAGCGAAATATAATACCGATAATAAATTCATATCCGTACTCACCACTAAATTAGCAATGTTGCGGTGTACAAATATTTCACCTGATTGAGTACCTGTTATTTCATTAGCAGGCACACGACTGTCGGAACAGCCTATCCACAGGTATTCTGGATTTTGACCTAGTGTAAGTTTCTTAAAAAAATCAGGATTATCTTTTAGTTTATCCTTTGCCCATTGTTTGTTGCCGGTTAACAGACGTTCGTAACTTTTTATCATTTTTATAGAAGTAGATTTGGGTTAAACTAACTTACTTAATAGGTTCACAAAGCTATAAATTAATTTCTGTTGGATGATTTAAAAAAGTTAGCAATTACTAAAAGTTAGTTTTAAGGTTAGCATACAATTTCGTTATAAAAAAGAGAAATAAAAAAGCTCCGTATTTCTACGAAGCTTTTTGTTACAGATTACTATTCTATTACGAAACAATATCCAGTTGAAAAATTCCTGCAATTGCTCCTGTATTCATCACATATAATTCATCACCATTTGAAAAATAGAAGTCAAAAGCTTCCTTTGATTCCTCATTAGGAGCAAGTGTTACAAATTCACCAACTTTAATTCCTTTCAGCATCATGCCGAAAATAAGTATGGAAGCTCCTTTATTTTGTATGTTTATTCGTTTCCCGGGGCTGTAAACTATCGGACAGATTACCACATCGGCACCTGCTGCGGGAGTACCTTTTTTAATTTCTTTATGTTTTTCGGGGAAAAGCAGCGAGGTGTTAAAATATAAACCAACGGCGGTGGTGCTGCGTTTGTTGTTTTTTGCTATGTCGAAAAGATTATCTGTAAGTGCAACGCCAAGGTTTTGGGCAGCAGTATTTTCGTTTACTAGATCAGTATCTACGTTAGATGTGTCTACTTTCTGTTCGTCGCTTGCGGTAGTATAAGTGGCATATAAATCGGTAATATTAGTTTGGAACGGAATGCCCAAAACGCCAACATACTTGCCTGCTTTGCCTACCAGCGTATTTACATTTATACTGAAATCTTCCTTGTTAACTCTATAAAAAGAGTTCATTCCGTTCGGAAATGTTTCGATATATCCTTTAGTATCTTTCCCTCCAAAGTTACCTCTGGCAGTGCCTATAAATTCGGCAATACATTTTTCGATGGCAACTCTGGCGGTATCTTTTTCACTTGTTCCGCCCATACGGGTGCCGGTATCCGATGATTTTGCATTAATCATTTTTCTCAAAATATCCACTCCACTTTGCGTATTGCTAATATTAGTATCATAAATACTCGCCGGATTATTATTTGTCATATTCAATATATTATTATCGGCAAAGGTGAGCAAACGTACATTGGTAATATTTTTATCCTCGAAATGCGCATTAAAGTACTCTTGTAAATTTTTCATGTTGTTTTGTTTTAGAGTTAATTACTAGTTTGTTGGTTTTTATTTCGATGTAAGGTAACTGTATTACACAAGCAAATAAATTAATAATTTTATTTGGTGAGGCAAACTCATACACAGGTTGAGTTACAGGAATTTCCAAAAATAGTGTTTTCCCCTACTTTTTATCTTTATTCCGGGTAATGGAAGTAAACCAGTACTTTATAAATACTTTTTCCTTAAAGTAGGAATACGTATTTACATTTATGCAAGCCTATTCCTTAAAGTAGGAATACGTATTTACATTTATGCAAGCCTATTCCTTAAAGTAGGAGCACGTATTTACGTTTATGCAAGCCTATTCCTTAAAGCAGGAACACGTATTTACATTTATGCACGCCTATTCCTTAAAGTATGAACACGTATTTACGTTTATGCAAGCCTATTCCTTAAAGCAGGAACACGTATTTACATTTATGCACGCCTATTCCTTAAAGTAGGAATCATAAAAAGCTTCCATTAAGGCGATATGCTGCGCTATAATTATCAGGTTAATTTCCAGAAACCATAACTTATATATAAGATAGATTGAGTAGTTTTGTTAAAATTAAGCGGATGAAAAGAATTGTAGTTGTAGTTATGTTGAACGTGTTTCAGCATCTCTTTGTTAATGGGCAGAATTTGGTGCCTAATCCGAGTTTTGAGATTTATACTGCTTGCCCTACTTCTTTAGCAGAAATATATAAAGCACCCCCTTGGTTTCAACCATGTACTCTTTTTAGTAGCACAGATTTCTTTCATAGTTGCTCTACTTTTCAGGCTGGTGTTCCCTCTAATTTTGTTGGTTACCAAATACCTAAATCAGGTCTAGGATATGCTGGTTTTATAGTGTTTAGTACAGTTACTTCCCCTCCTTCAAATTTTCCAAGACCTTATAGAGAATATATAGAAGTTAAGTTAATTGATTCTTTGAAACAGGGTAAAGAATATTGTGTGGAATTTTATATTTCTTTGGCGGGTAATAACTACAATATAATTACAAATGCTGTTGGTGCTTATTTTACAAGAGATAGTGTTATAAATAATGATTTTAAAAATTTGCAGGATGCTCCTCAAATTCAAAATCCTTCAGGTAATCTTCTTAACGATACAAGTGGATGGATGAAGGTATCAGGAGCATTTATTGCAACTGGAGGAGAGCAATTTATGACAATTGGTAATTTTAAAAATGATGTGAATACTTATGCTGATACCCTATCTACCAGCGCCCAAATTGCTTACTTATATATTGATGATGTAAGTGTTATTGATTGTGCAAATAGTATAAGTGAACAAACAAAAGAAACAGAAATAACTATTTCACCCAACCCATTCACTTCCCAAACAACAATTAGTTTTTTTTCGGAAGAAAACAATACAATAATTAAAGTAATAAATGTGATTGGTGAAGTAATAGCTCAATCAACTATAAACGGTAAACAATATACTTTAGATATGAGTAGCGCAAGTAAAGGAATTTATTTTCTACAAATAATAGATGAAAAGAAAACGGTGGTGAATAGGAAAGT
>CAIRRW010000170.1 GCA_903881065.1 uncultured Bacteroidota bacterium | reverse complement strand
CATCATCATTGATTTCTAATTCTAAATTAGTTTCTGTTTCAGTCAGTTTTACGTTTACTTTTTTAGCTTTGGCATGTCTTGATACGTTAGTAAGTGTTTCCTGTAAAATTCGAAATATAGTTATGCTAACATCATTATTAAACTTTCTTTCTTGAATTGTGGTAATGAAATTACATGGGATTTTGTTTTTGTCTTCAAAATCATGGCATTTCCATTCCAATGCAGCTATAAGTCCTAAATCATCAATAAGTGCTGGTCTCAACTCAGTAGATATTCTCCTAACCGTTCTAATTATACTATCGCTGAAATTAAGCATCTCCTGTAATTTTGAATCTATTTCCTTTTCTGGATTCTTTTGTTTATGTTTAATCCAGCCTATATCCATCTTTAAGGCTGTAAGTTGTTGCCCTAATTCATCATGAATTTCTCTTGCAATATGTTTTCGTTCCTCTTCTCTTACGTTTTGCAAATGGGACGACAGTTGCTTCAATTGCTTATTTAATTTCAGCATTTCGTTTTCGCCTTGTTTACGCAAACGTTCTCTTTCAAAAACATCAAGTGTAAACGATATATTATCTGCAACCTCTTTTAATAAATTGATTTCATCAGTATCAAAAAAATCTTTTTCTACTGAGTATAGATTATATGTTCCAATTATTTTCCCTGATTTTCTTATTGGAGAAATAAAGCAGGAGTTAATTCCTCGAGAAGTGGCATTCTCTTTCCAATTAGCTAATCCAGAGTCATTTTCAATATCATTGCTTATATAAGGCAATCCTGTTTCTGCTATGTGTTTCCATCCCATGCTACTCTCTATAGGAAGACATTCTATTAACTTGATATCCTCTTCACTCATTCCACATTGTTCTACAAGACTTTTCTTATTATCGTTGTAGTTAACTTTGGCAATCCAAGCCATTCTAAATTTTCCCGATTCTATAGCAATCTCACATGCACTCTTAAATAATATCCGATCATCATTTATTTTAACAATCATTTTATTTATTTCACTTATAAAAGAAAACATTCGGTTTGTTTTTTTTATCTTTTCTTCATACGTTTTAAGTTCTGTAATGTCTCTTAATGTGATACAGATACCTTTTATTTGTCCATCAATTTTTACAGGATTAATTAAAAAATTAACCCAAGCCTTTTTATCATTCTTGAATTCATAATAATCATCATACTGGATATTTAGCCCATTAGTAACTCTAATATGCTTGTTTTCCAGAAAATCCTTTTCTTCTTCAGTAATAAAACTGAACACATTTTCCTCATATTGAATCTTCTTGTTATTGAAGTTTGAAATAATTTCTTCAGCTCTTTTATTAAAAGACTTAACAAGGAAATTTTCGTCAGTAAGTATAAAACCTTCGGAAGTGTTATCGAAAATTGCTTTAATATTAGCTTGAGATTGTTTGATTTTATTTTCTACAATCTTCTTCTCAATTGATCTTTCAATAGCTTTTGGCACTCTTTGAAAGCTCGATTTTAAAATAAAATCATCTACTCCTTCGTTTAGAAATGTAAGGGCTAATTGTTCACTAATAGCTCCGGTTACTACAATAAAGGGGGTGTTCAAATTTAATTCTTTCATAAGTTTGAACGCATCCATCCCATTAAACATGGGCATTGAATAATCGCAAAGTATTATATCGGGATTAAAATTTGATAATGCTGTTATAAAATCCTCTTTTTTATCCACCCATTTTGATTTGTAATTGAAATTCACTCTTTGCAATTCCAGCTCAAGTAGTTCAACATCATCCGGGTTATCGTCAACAAAAAGAATTTTTATTTGAGTTTCCATTATATACTATGTTTTAATTAGTCGTTTTTTGTGCCGGTAATGAAAAATAGAAAGTTGCACCTTCGTTTAATTTCCCTTCGCCCCAAACTTCCCCATCATGTTTGTTTATTATTCGTTTTACTATAGAAAGTCCAACACCCGTGCCTTCAAAATCTTTTGAGCTGTGTAATCTTTGAAACACAGTAAATAGTTTTTCGTAATTGGCCATATCGAACCCAACTCCATTGTCTTTTATATAATATACTACATGTTTATCCTTTATATAGGAGCCAATTTCTATTTCTAGTTTTTCTTTGTTTCTTGAATATTTTAACGCGTTTGAAACAAGATTTATCAAAACCTGTTTTATCATGTGTGCATCACCTAAGGCATAGGGTAAGGATTGTTCAATGGTTAAAACAATATTTTTCGATTCGTATTCCTTTTCTAATTCAGACCAAACTTCATAAATTAAGTTGTTCATATCCAACTCGTTTTTTTGAATATTTTGTTTGCCTGCTCTGGAAAATAACAACAAATCTTCAATTAAATGCTCCATCTTTTCGGTATTATTCGTTACTATTGTTAAATAACGTTTTGCCTCATCATTCAATGTGTCAGCGTATTTTTCGATTAGTACTTTTGTAAATCCGTCTATCGAGCGGAGTGGAGCACGTAAATCATGTGAAACCGAATAAGTAAAAGACTCAAGTTCATTATTTATGGCTGCTAACTCAGCAGTTCGTGCTTCCACTTTTTGTTCCAACTCCTCGTTTAGTTTTACTATTTTATCTTCTGCTTCTTTTCTTTTGGTAGTATCTAGCACGTTTGTGATAATACCTTTTACGTTAGGATCAGCAAGTTTGTTTACAGATATTCCATCCAACCAAATATAATTTCCGTTTTTAT
>CAIRRW010000169.1 GCA_903881065.1 uncultured Bacteroidota bacterium | reverse complement strand
TTTCAAACCATTTAAAAGTAAACGTAAAAGTGTTTGGGATTTGTAATGTAGCAATAACTTAGTTCTAACTTTGGATTACTTCCTGTGAATATAAAAGATTTTGTAGAGCAATATAACAGCAAGGCTATTTTTTCATTTAATAATCTGCTTTCCTATCGCCATTTCCAAAAGGTATATATCTCTATTTTTCTAATTCTATTAATTGTTTTTATAGGGGTTTTAGGTTTCAGTATCATCGAACATTATAATTTCCTTGATGCTTTTTATATGACCATTATTACAGTGGCTACAGTTGGTTTTCAGGAAGTACACCCGTTGGATGATGCAGGAAAGATATTTACAACATTTTTAATTATCACAAGTTTCGGTACTTTTGCATATGCCATTACGTCTATTTCCAAATATGTACTTGATGGAGAGTTTAATTTATATTTTAAAAATTTAAAAGTGAATGCAGCAATTCAAAAATTAGAAGATCACGTTATTATATGTGGTTTTGGACGTAACGGAAAACAGGCAGCCCATGTATTAAAAAAACATAAAACCCGCTTTGTAGTGATAGAGCAGAAGAAAGATATTATTGCAGCTATTAATCATCAATATTCCGATTTAGTGATGGAGGGTGATGCTACTTTAGATGAAGTATTAATGAAGGCAGGTATTCATAAAGCAAAAGCGTTAATTACCACTTTGCCTTTTGATGCAGATAATTTGTTTATTGTGCTTTCTGCCCGAACATTAAATCCAAAATTAACTATCATCAGCCGTGCTTCTGAAGATAACTCGGATAAAAAATTAAAAGTGGCAGGTGCTAATAATGTTATAATGCCTGATAAATTGGGAGGTGCTCACATGGCTTCATTAGTAATGAAACCGGATGTAATGGAGTTTATGGATTATATTACAGGACAAGGAACTGATAATATTCGTCTGGAAGAAATAACGTTTGCAACACTTAAACCTGAATTTCAGAATAAGACTATAAAAGATTTGGAGATTAGAAACAAATCGGGCGCCAATATTATTGGCTTTAAAACAGCAAAAGGGGAATATATTATTAACCCAAGTGCAGAAACAAAAATTATTCCTGATGTGAAATTATTTGTCTTGGGAACTACGGAACAGATTCTGAAACTTAAAGAATTGTTTGCATAAATATACTCAATTAAAAATGCATGAAAAAGATATTAGTAACAGGTAGTAATGGTTTGCTCGGACAGAAATTAGTTTATAATTTAATTAATAGAAATGATGTTGAATTAATTGCAACATCTGTTGGTGAAAATAGGCTGATTAAAAGAGAGGGCTATATTTATGAATCGCTTGATATTACAAATAAAACTCAAGTGGAAACTATTATTGCAAAACATAAACCGGATGTAATAATTAATACCGCCGCCATGACAAATGTAGATGCCTGTGAAACAAAACGTGAAGAATGCTGGGCATTAAATGTTACTTCCGTTAAGAATTTTGTGGATGCAATAAAACAACAGCCAATTCATTTTATACACTTATCAACTGACTTTATATTTGATGGAGAAAAAGGAAGCGAATATCTGGAAAATGACATTCCCAATCCTCAAAGTTATTATGCCTTATCTAAATGGGAGGGAGAAAAAGTTATTCAGCAAAGCAATATAAAGTGGGCAATTGCCCGAACAATTATTGTTTATGGAATTGTAGATAATATGAGTCGTTCAAATATTGTTCTTTGGGCGAAAGATGCACTGACAAAAAAACAAAATATTAATGTGGTTGATGACCAATTTCGTTCGCCTACTCTTGCTGAAGATCTGGCAGAAGGTTGTATCGCTATTGCTGATAAAAGGGCGAAAGGGATTTATAATCTTTCTGGTAAAGAAACGATGAGTGTATTGCAGCTTGTATATAATGTTGCGGATTTCTGGAAGTTGGATAAATTACTTATCACGCCAATCAAATCAAATACATTAAATCAGGCAGCCACGCGACCGCCACGCACTGGTTTTATTATTGATAAAGCTAAAAGAGAGTTAGGATATAATCCTCATTCTTTTGAAGAAGGGTTGAGGATTTTGGATGAACAGCTAAGAGCGAGTTCTAAATAAATCTCACTTGATTTACTTGTTTACTTTGAACACAAATTGGAGATTTGTAATTTTCATATAATCTTCCCCGGTTAATTTAATATCCTCATCGTCTTCGTCAAAGTGCCAATTAATTGTTACTTCTGTTCCCTTGACTTGGCAGTCCATAAGAAGAACTAGTATTTGTTTAATAGCAATAATAGATGAGGAACTGATATATAATAAATTAATGTTTAGTTCAAATTTCTTAGGCTTCTCTAATTTGTATTCCCGTATCCACTCAAGTATAGGATGAAAATAGAATTTGCTATCTTCAGGAAAAGCCTTCCCTTCAATTAGATAATACCCCTTATTGCTATCAAGGATAACATGAGGAGAATTTAATGTCGGTGCTATTTCTAAGATTTTCATTTGTCCTGTGTAACTATAGCTTTCATGGAAAATAAAGAGAGATCTTTTCCTGTTGGTAAAAATTCAAATTCAATGTTATTATTCGACTTCATTGCTATTGTGATGAAGCCTAATCCGGCACCACCTTTTTGCGACAATTCTCCGTTCGACAATACCTCCAAATATTCTTTTTTTAAATCTGCATCATTAAGAGATTTTAATCTTTCTAATCTCTTTGAAAGTTTTGTGACCCCTTCATTTGTCAATAAATTTCCTGAGTAAATAGAGAACTTATTATCTTTTTTCCCAATAATAAAATAAGTCATTTGTTTTCCATCTTCATCTCTTTTCGCATGAAAACAAATATTTTGAAGTGTTTCTATGGCAATGTTGAAAATTCTTTTAATGGTATTCTTACTCACACCAATATTTGCCATTTGATTTTCTACAATTGAGGAAATAGTGTTTACCTGATCCTGATCAAGCTCTCCCACGTGCATTACCATCTCTGTACTGCCATTAGCCGAACAAATAGCCCTGATATTATCTACCTTTTCAGTAAATATCTTTCTTACAATTGAGCCTTCATAATTCAAATCCATAAACTAGAAATGGCAATTTTTTATCATCCTAAAGTACATTCTGCACACAATACGATGTAATTTTATTCAATAATAGGAAATAAAATAATAGGAGAGGACTTTAAAAATGGTTTTTTATTAAGATTGAAAAGTTAATATGTATTTAATAAAAGCAAACTAGCTTAACTTTTCCTGCAATTTTTCCCAATTATTCATTTCTATATCCAACTTTTTTTTCATTAATTCGTAGTTAGCATACATTTCCTTATCATTAATTATAGTTTGATATTGAGAAGAGTCAGAGAGTTTATCGTCAATTAATTTAATTTCCTGTTCGAGCCTGGAAATTTCTTTTTCAATTTTATTTATTTCCGATTTTAATGCTTTTAATTCTTTTTCTTTCTCTATTTCTAGAGCATCTGGTTTAGGTTTCTCTGATTTTGGTTCTGTTTTTGGTTTAACAAATGGACTTTTGGTATTCATCTCACTAAGCCTGTCCATCTTCACCTTCTCCATAAATTCAGCAATTCCTCCCAGATGTTCTTTTACCGCTCCATGTTTAAACTCATACATTTTATTCACCAAGTCGGTAAGGAAATCTCTATCATGAGAAACAATTATTGCTGTCCCTTCATATGCAAGGAGAGCGCGTTTCAAAACCTCCTTACTTCTAATGTCAAGGTGGTTAGTGGGTTCATCAAGCACCAATAAATTATAAGGTTCTAACAGTAGTTTGCATAGCGCCAATCGTCCTCTTTCTCCTCCGCTTAGTACTCTAACTTTCTTGTCGATATCATCTCCACCAAACAAAAATGAACCTAATAAAGTTCTCACTTGTTTACGTACATCCCCAACTGCTAGTTCATCAATGGTTTCAAATACAGTTTTATTCTGATCTAATTTTTCTGCTTGATCTTGCGCAAAGTATCCCATTTTTACACTGTGGCCGAGAATTACTTTGCCTTCATGCTCAATTTGTTTAGCAATCATTTTCATCATTGTACTTTTTCCTTCCCCGTTTCTGCCTACAAAAGCGATCTTTTCTCCTTTTGTAAGAATAAAATGAGCATCTTTAAAAATACGCTTAGCGCCATATACTTTACCAGCTTCTTCCACAGTAAGCACTATTTTCCCGCTATGGGCAGGAGGAGGAAACCGAAATGCAATTGCTGTACTGTCGCTTTCATCCACTTCAACAATTTCCATTCGGTCAAGCTTTTTAATCAACGATTGTGCAAAAGCCGCTTTACTTGCTTTTGCTCTGTATTTATCAATCAATACTTCGGTTTGATTAATTATTTTTTGTTGGTTTTTCGCAGCATTCTCCTGTTGTTCTCTACGTTCCTTGCGTAAAACAAGATAACGTGAATAATTTGTTTTATAATCGTATATCTTTTGATTAGATATTTCAATTGTTCGTGTAGTAACTGTATCCAGGAAATGTTTATCGTGGCTTATCAGCATCACTGACCCCGGAAAGGTATCCAAAGTTTCTTCAAGCCATTGAATCGATTCAATATCCAAGTGGTTTGTCGGTTCATCTAATAATAATATGTCAGGTTTTTGAAGCAATATCTTAGCTAACTCAATACGCATACGCCATCCACCGCTAAATTCGGCAGTCTGACGATTAAAATCAGATGGTTCAAATCCAAGACCTTTTAAAATCTTTTCTATTTCTTCTTCAATATTATTTGCTCCGATAATATCTAAACGGTGATTGATATCAGTCAGTTCTGTAATAAGATTCATATACGCATCCGATTCATAATCCGTGCGTGTTTCCAACTCATTATTTATAAAATGCAGGCGAGTATCCAATTTTTGTATCTCTTCAAATGCAGTGGATGTTTCATCAAATACAGTACGACCATGCTGATGAATCATATCTTGTGGTAAATACCCGATTCGAGTGTCATTAGGTTTCGAAATCTCCCCTTTTGTTGGGTTCTGCAATCCTGAAAGAAGTTTCAACATTGTCGATTTCCCTGCACCATTCTTTCCTGCAAGTCCAATCCTATCTTTTGGGTTAATTAAAAAACTTACATTGTCGAACAAATCATAGCCTCCAAATGAAACTGTTACTGAATTTACTGAAATCATTATGTTTAAAAATTTTTGGACGGCAAAGGTAACAAAGATTAGGGATTTACAAGTTTAGGATTTTAGGTAATCGGAAATTTAGCTGATTAAATTAGCTAGTTATAAATAAGAATAAAGACTAGTATGCGAATGATTATTTGATGCAAAACTAAATCTATTTTAACCTTGGCAGGACTCCTAGTCCTATGCTTCTTCAAGGGTATTACTTGTAGAATATCCACGCCATTTTGTTATTACAGCCTGAATATCACTTGGTAATTCAGAATCAAAATTAAGTTCCTTACCGGTTACAGGATGAATAAACCCAAGAGACTTGGCATGTAACGCCTGGCGAGGCAAAAGAGTAAAACAATTCTCTACAAACTGTTTATATTTCGCAAAAGTAGTACCCTTCAAAATTCTATCTCCACCATAAGTATTATCATTGAATAGGGAATGCCCGATATGTTGCATATGAGCTCTTATTTGATGAGTACGACCTGTTTCCAATTTACATTCAATTAATGAAACATAACCAAAGCGTTCTAAAACTTTATAGTGAGTTACTGCATGTTTTCCATGTTCACTATCGGGTGGAAAAACGTCCATTTTTTTTCTTTCCCTCAAATGTCTGCCGATATTACCTGTCACCGTTCCTTCATCTTCCTTGAAATCGCCCCAAACCAAGGCAACATATTTCCTATCCATATTTCTGTCAAAAAAATCTTTTGCCAATCGAGTCATGGCAATTTCTGTTTTTGCAACCACCATTATGCCCGTAGTATCTTTATCTAGACGATGTACTAAACCTGGACGCAGCTTTGATTCCTGAGTACTGTTTTTGGATTCCTGTTGAGGTAAATTCTGAAAATGATAAACTAATGCATTCACCAAAGTGCCTTTATAATTGCCATATCCAGGATGAACCACAATTCCTGCATCCTTATTAATGATAATTAAGTCATCGTCTTCGTAAACAATTTTGATAGGAATGTTTTCAGGAATAAGTTCTATTTCGCGAGGTGGATGTGCGAATACAACAGTTATTACATCATAGGGTTTAACTTTATAATTTGATTTTACTGGCTTATCATTTACCAATACATTACCATTTTCTACTGAATGCTGAACCCTGTTTCTTACAGCATTTTCAATATGGTTGGTTAGGTATTTATCTATTCGAATTAGACCCTGACCTTTGTCAACAACTATTCTGTGGTGTTCAAATAATTCCTGATCTTCTTGTTCGTCCTGAACATCATATTCTTCTTCATTCATAAGTTCAGAAATAGATTTATTTTATTTTAATGAACCTATTAGTAGAAACAGTTCCTTCGTCCTTTATGGAAATAAAATAAACACCATTTGATAGATTAGAGATGTCAATACTTTCAGCAGCGTTCATTTTGTTTTCTGAAATTAAATTGCCATACATATCAATTATTGAATAGGTGATTTTGGAGGAAGGTATTGTTGAATTTGATTTGATAAACAGTAAGTCATTAGCAGGATTTGGATATACAGAAAATCCTTTTTCAGTTGATGGAATATTTTTAATGCCAGTGAATTCGGCAGCAGTGCCAAATACAGCTCGCATCATCATTGATCCGGGGAAAGGAGATGTGTACCAGGTTCCTGTTGTATTATAAAATACTTTACTCATACTATTTGTCCTTTTATCAACTCCTACATTTAAAAACTGATTGGTATTTTGCAGAAATCCAACATAAAAGGTTGACGCCGGTAAATACAGTGGAGTAAGCAAATAATAACGGATAAAATGATTAGGACCATAATCCACAGTGTTATATTGAGGAGAAAATGCGGGATTAATATTATCAGAATAAATTTCGGTACCCGGCTGGCCACCATTGTCATTCCATACTTTCATCACAATAGAATATTGTGTTGCATCATTCCAAAGTGGATTAAAATAAATATCGATACAGCGGAGGGTATCTTTTACTGTTGAGGTAAACTGCTGGGCAAGTTCACCAAGTACCATTGATGTTCCTCCTAAAGCAAAAGCACTTTCAGCAGAACCGTCATCGTAGGCATAATAGTTAAGAAATTTTTGTTTGACTCGAACAGTATCATTATTCCTGTCATTATCAGGAGTTGTGTTTAGTACTGCCTCAAAAGTATAAGTTGCCGAATCGTTCAATATTGGTATAGAGTGATTAAGAGGTGCATTGTATGTATAATATTGAGAAAAAGGATATGGATAAACTGAATGATTACTATTAGGAGAGGGGAAAACTAATGAATTGTTACCATCATAAATATTGTTATAAATATTTACCCCTACAGAATCATTCGTAATATTACTGCTGCCATTGTATCTCAATAGTACTTTAATAGAGCGTTGCATTAGTGTGGTGTCATTATAATGATTCCAAGGCATTGCCGTAAATGTTTTCAATAAAGAGGGAGGATCGTAAACAAATGCAACATCTTTAAATAATGTATCGAACATATTTCGACTCTTCTTCAAATACACATAATCAATATTCCATTGGTCGCCATTGCCACTTAATGTAGCCCAGTTTCGAAAACGAAATTGAAACCCGCCTTTTAAAAATGCAGTATCCGTTACAGGTAAAATCACCAATTTCCAACTGCTGTCATTTGCTGGAAGGGGATAGCCATTATGTGCCCATTGATGACACCAGATAACGGAATCATAAGGTTTAATATAATCTATAATTTGGCCGATTGTGTCAAATATTGAAACAATGGTGTCTGTCAAGGTAACCGCATCATAGGAAAAAATAGTGTCTTTTACGTAAGTAGTATCATGAATTGTTTTAAATCCCTTTGTTTTCTTTCCAAATTCCACAATCAATGAGTCTGCTGATTCCGGAGCGTTTCCTCTGCCTTGTGGCTGGTAATAAAAACTTAAATAAATGGAATCGGCGGCAGTTTTTCCTTTTAGATTTATTCGTTTTGAAGTTAAAACATCTGCTTCCCCGGAAGAGTATTGGTTGGCAAGAAAATCGTAAGGGTATCCATGTTCATTTACCCCGTCAAAGGTTGCAGCGCCAAGTGTAGGTGGTGCTATAGGATAATCACGATTTATATAAACATAATTATCCAACCAGAAGGTAGTATCAGGGAAAGGGCCTGCTTTTGAGAAATCATCTAAAAAGCTAACAACATCAATATTTAAAGTGTCATATATAGAAGGTGCGATATATACTGACTTTTGATTTTTGGTATCATTCCACTTTTGCAAAAGCACTTGATTGGTATGTAACGGTACTTCTATCAAGCCTTGTCCAAACAGATGGCTTGACAACAACAAACATATTGAAGCCAAAAATAGTTTATTGATCATAATCTTTATCATCTTGTGTTTTTGTTGCCGAAGTATCAACGCTGATTGCAGGTATTTTATTGTTGTTGGTTGTAAAAAATAAATCAATTGTGGCACCCATTTTTATACTTTTTTCTTTTCCGCATTTCGGATTTTGTTTATAAACCTTGGAGATAAGGGAGTCCTTAGGTTCGTCAAAAGTTATTGCACCTGCACTTAAGGATGCATCTGTAAGTTTTTCGATGGCTTGCTTTTTTGTTAATCCATATAAACAGGGAACCCCCACTTCCTCTTCGCTTAATCCTTTGCCTACTACTAAATTTATTAAGGTGCCTTTTGCTATTCGTTCACCCTGCGCTATTTTTTTATCTTTCACTAATTGTTCCAACACGCAATTGGCGCATTGGTCATGAATAAATTTTACCTTTCCCAGTTTTAAACCATAAGTAGTAAGCATTGCCTGAGCCTGCCTCAACGACCTGTCAATTAATTTGGGCATCACAACTGATGGCGGCATTATTGAATTTACATATAGATAAATTGTCCTGCCATCTTTCACTTCTGCATTTGGCTCCGGCTCTTGTTTTATCACGGTTCCTTTTGGTGATTTGGTATCGTAAATGGAATCAACTACCAGATATTTTACATTTTTATCTGAAATAAACTTATCTAGTTCGCCAATTTTCACCCCTGTAAAGTTAGGTACTTTAATCGTTTTGCCATGACTAGTATATGAACTCAACCATAAAGTTATTATAAGGCAAACAATCGTTATAAATACCAAGTAAAGAATAAAGTGCTTTAAAAATGTTTTGCTCTTAATAAAATTAAACATACCTTTTCCGTTGGAAATATTGACGTAAATAAGATTGCGAAGGTAGCATTTTTTGTAATTGGTAAATCAGCAAAAAATCTCTCTTTAAGTAAAAGTAGGGAGTTTAAAATATAGAGGACGTTTAAAGTAATGGGTATTTATTATTGAAATTGGAAGCTAAATCTTCAACAATAATTGATTTTTCATATACAATTACAACATCTAAATCCATTCCTTTAAGTTTTTCTGAATTGTCTTTTTTTAAATCCAACCCTTCCAAACTTTTAATATGACGCATGGTACTGCCCTTTGTTTTTGAATGAACCAACTCGCAGAGGTAAACCTTTTTGATGATTATTTTCTCCTTAAACTCTTCAATATGTAACTGTTTGTCTATAAACAGTGCGTATTCTTTAGCTTTTTTAACTGCTTCCTTATATTCC
>CAIRRW010000168.1 GCA_903881065.1 uncultured Bacteroidota bacterium | reverse complement strand
GCTTGATTTACAGTAACAAATATAATACAATAAATAAAAATAAATTGTTAAATTTATATTAAATATTACTAACTTTAGTTTTTAGAGGTGCCCTTAAGTCAATGACATTGCCCTAAAGGGGAGTGCAATGTATTCGCAGTTCAGCTTCTATATGCTCATGAACATTTTACCAAAACATAGAAAAAGCAAAATACCCCGCATGAGTTACTAAAGTGCGAACAGATTTGTCAACCCGCGAAACTTCGGGGTTGACAAATCTTATACGCTCCGTTTCACATATTTTCATTATTTTTGAATAATAAGAAACATTCACATGAAAAATCTTATTCTCCTTACCTTATTTATTGCGTCTTTAATCTTTTCACCGTTTCTAATAAAAGCGCAGATTATTACGACAATTGCTGGAAATGGAACAGCAGGATATACGGGAGATAATGGGCCTGCTACAAATGCTGAAATAAACTACCCAGATGCTGTAAGATTTGATAAATCGGGCAATATGTATATTGCCGATGAGCATAATCATGTTGTCCGTAAGATAAATACATCAGGAATTATTACTACAGTTGCGGGCACTGGCACGAAGGGTTTTACAGGGGATAATGGCCCTGCAACAAATGCTGAATTATCTCGTCCTTCAGATATCGCATTTGATGCTGCCGGTAATCTGTATATTTCAGAATTTGGAAATAACACAATACGAAAAGTCACACCTGCCGGCATAATCACAACATTTGCTGGTACTGGCTTAGCAGGCTATAGTGGAGACAATGGACCTGCTACTTCCGCTCAATTATTCGATCCTTTTGGATTAATATTTGATAATACAGGCAATTTGTATTTTTCTGATAATGGTAATAGTAGGGTTCGCAAGATAAGTAGTTCAGGCATTATAACAAATTATGCAGGAACCGGAGTTTTCGGATTTAGCGGCGACAACGGCCCCGCTACCGCAGCCGATATTTATTATCCAGGATATATTACGATTGGGCCATCCAAAGATTTGTACATCGCAAATTACCCTAATCATAGAATAAGAAAAGTTGATAATTTGGGTATTATTACAACAATTGCCGGCAATAGCACTGTTGGCAATGGAGGTGATGGCGGACCAGTTTCATCTGCGACCTTTACTTCTCCTTGGGCTATAATATTTGATGTAAAGGGAAACATGTATATTACAGATGGGGGGGGCGTATGTTATCAGGAAAGTAAGTACGTCTGGTATTATCACTACTATTGCCGGAAACAGTGGGATTTCAGGATTTAGCGGTGATGGCGGACCAGCAACTGCAGCTAAATTTAATTACGAAATGAATTGTTCTGCTGTTGATGCTGCGGGAAATCTGTATATAGCAGACCCAAACAATAATAGAATACGCAAGATTACCTACAATAATGCCGGAATAAATGAAGTAAACAATAGACCGCTTAATGTATCTATTTTCCCTAACCCTGCTAATCACGCCGTCATAATTAGCACTGATAATGGAATAGAAAGTGCGGCAATAATAAATCTCATCGGGCAGGAAATTTATCAGCAATCTTACCGTAAGACTGAAAAGATAGAAATTGATCCGTAACTTGGAAAGGATTTACGTATTATAGTTTGATTTTCAGTTTGTCAATTAATTTTTTTGTTTCATTTGTAAATTCATTGAGATACCATTTGCCATCTATCCACACTTTTTTGACGTCGG
>CAIRRW010000167.1 GCA_903881065.1 uncultured Bacteroidota bacterium | reverse complement strand
CTTTTCCTCTCCTACTCTATTAGTTCAGAGCAAACTGACAATGAAAAAAAAAATCCCAAATAGAATTATCGAATTGACCTAAAACAGCCGGCAAAAGAAATAAAACTATTGATGTATGAGAAAAATTTTTTCCGATACAAGGCAAACTATCCGACAATGGGAAATCAATTATCATTAATAATTATGAGCCGGGTACAAGAGTTCATATTAAACTAGTGTATGAAGATGGAAATACTGATGAATATATAAAGAGTCCTTGTTTTATTGATCCTGTTATTTAATTAAATAATATAGCCTCCACATAAGTGAAGGCTATACTATATCAATTTATAATTTTTCAATTATTTAGTTCTATCACCACCTTGCCTTTCAAGCATCCAGGCAGGGTATTCAGGAGCAAGTTTACTTACATCAGCAAGTGTATTAAGTTCTGCTTCAGTAAATTTAATTTCTATTGATGTTAAATTATCCTGTAGTTGTTCCGGCTTGTTGGCACCTATAATAACGCTTGTAACTACCGGTTGATGAAGCAACCAAGCCAATGAAAGTTGAGCAACACCCGCATTTTTCTCCTTTGCCATCACTTCCAACACATCAATAATATGAAATGCTTTATCTTTATTTATTGGAGGAAAATCAAAATTGAAAAGGCTGCCTCCATCATTTGTTTCTAGCCAGTTCTTTTTAGTAGCTCCGTAAATTCTGCGGAAGTTAATGAGTGTTTCAAATCACCATCCTCCTAATTAGGTAATTCAGGCAAAAGATTCTAAATGCCTTTTTGTCTTAGGTTGTTTCCGTTGCTTGCGTTTTGAATAACTCTTCTCCTAAACTCACTAAACGTAAATTTTAGTGTAACGTTAAACTTATTTGTTTTATTTAATTCAGTATTCATTCGGGTATTTTAGTCTACCTTTATAAAAATAAAAAGTGAAGAGCTTACTTTGTTTTTCATTTAAATACTAGATGAGAATAAAAGATAAAATATATTTCAAAATGACTTTACTAGTCATAATGTTACTGCTAAATGTTTCAGGATTAAAAGTAGCGTTGGGAGGGTTGGAGGCATCAGCAAATACTGATAGTTTACTTTTCAATAAACAATACTATCAATTGACAAAACAATTATCAGTTTATAAGTTATTCTCCGCAAACAAAGGCTGGGATTCAATAATTTGGAACAACGATACGTTAGTATTAAATAAAATAACAGCAACTGCAGGAATTTTACGGAAGCGACTGCAAGCAGAAGGCTATTTACTTAAGAGGAAAAACCTCACTCTAGATGATTGTTCCGAGCAGTTAATAAATGCATTACGCCTTTTTCAATTGAATAATGGAGTAAAAGAAACCGGAAACATAAACAAGCAAACAATAACTGCCTTAAACATTACGGTAACCGAAAAAGAAGAACAGATAAAAGATAACATGGAACATTGGAAGACTTTACCTGCCGACTTAGGAAAGCAATATGTATTTGTAAACGTAGCAGATTTCAGTATGAAGGTAATAAATGAAGAAGTGGAAGTAATGAAAATGAAAATAATTGCAGGACAAACTTTTCGGCGAACACCTATGTTTAAAGCCCAGTTGTCATACCTAATATTTAATCCTACTTGGAATATTCCGCCTACTATATTAAAAAAAGATGTAATTCCTGTAATTTTAAAAGATGTTTCCTATCTAGCCAAAAAACATATTCGTATTTATAAAAGTGATAAACAAGGTGTATTGTCTGAAGTTTCTGCGGATTCGGTAAACTGGAAAAAAATTTCAGCATCCTATTTCCCTTACCAATTAATTCAGGATGCAGGCTCAACTAATCCGTTGGGAAAAGTAAAGTTTATGTTTCCTAACGAATATGATGTTTATATGCACGACACGCCTTCAAAGGGATTGTTCGAAAAGGAAGAACCTACTTTTAGTTCAGGATGTATACGATTAGAAAGAGCAATTGACCTTGCAGATTATTTATTAAATGGCTATAAAGAATGGTCGCCAAAGGAAATAGAAAACGCAATAAAAATTGGTGAAACTATTACTGTGAGGTTGCAGAAACAAATTCCTGTATATATACAATACTTTACTTCTTGGGTTGGTGAAAATGGAATGATTCAATTCAGGAAAGATATTTACAATCAAGAAAAAACAACCTACTAGAAAAAGGACTAAAGTTACAGTTTTTAGAATTCAATTACCTGCAATTAGTTATTCATTAAAATTTTACTAAATTATTTTTTCAAAAGCATATAGAAAAGTTTACCCTAATCAACTGATTTTTCAATATTCCATAATTTCCTTTGCCTCCATTTTACTAACTCGTACCAGATAACTGATAGAAAGCCAATGCCAATGCTAATGGAGATTTGACCTAGGTTCAACTGTTCAAATTCGAAGAACTCTGTTAAAGGTTTTACATACAGCAGCAGCCCTGTAATGGCAACCGTTACACTGATAATAATTAATACCAGATTGTTTTTATACTTCAAGGTTGTGAATATTGAATAATAAAAAGAACGGTTGACTAATGTTAAAAAGATATTGGCTGTTATAAGAACTGTAAAAACCATTGCGCGGGTATGATGCTCGCTGAAGCCTTGTTTTACTGAATATTGATATATAAATAAAGTGCCTGCAGTAATCATTAATCCCTGGATAATGCTTGTCGAAAGCTCTTTCCAGTTAAAGAAAGTAGTTGTGAAAGGTCTTGGTTTCTGCAGCATTGTATTCTTTTCCATTGGTTCATTTTCATAAATAATAGAACAGGTAGGACCCATTATCAGTTCTAAAAAGATAATATGAATAGGCGAAAAAATATTGGGATAAATCCACCCCAAAGCCAATGGAATAAATACAGTGAGGATAATTGGAATGTGAATGGAGATAACAAACTGAATCGCTTTTTTCAGATTGGTATATATCTTTCTTCCTATTGCTATAGCATCCACCATGTTTGCCAAATCGTCTTCCATCAGTATTAATGATGCGGCTTGTTTGGCAATCTCCGTGCCTTTTTTACCCATCGCAATTCCTATATGTGCTGCTTTCAAGGCTGGGCCATCATTTACACCGTCTCCTGTCATCGCTGTTATTTCTTTTGCAGCTTTCAAGGCGTTGATTATTTTTAGTTTGGCATCCGGAAACATTCTTGTAAATAAGTTTGTTTCCATCACCGTTTTCACCAATTCGGTATCTGATAATTTCATCAACTCATCACCTGTTATACTTTTTTCATACCCTCTGAAACCAACTTGTTTGGCAATGGCTGTGGTGGTTGCCGAATTATCTCCGGTAACAATTTTAACTGATATTCCTGCTTTGTAAAAATCTTCTAAAACTTGCTGAATGTTTTTCTTTGGAGGGTCATAAAAAGCAACGATGCCTTTGAAATTAAATTGAAATTCTTCCTGTGTTTTCGGGAAATTGTTGCCTGAAAATATCGACTCGCCAACTCCTAATACGCGATACCCATCAGCTGTTAATGTGTTAATGGCCGTTTCGATTTTCTGTTTCTCTTCGGCAGAAAGTTTGCTCACTTTCATCATTGCTTCCGGCGCGCCTTTCGCAGCAATTATACGTTCTCCTTTTACATTTTCAAAAAGATGAGTCATCATTGGAGGCTTGCCACCAAGCGGATATTCATGAATCATTTTATATTGATGTCTCTCATCTTCAGAAATATTTTTTGAATACGATTGATGCAATGCTACTTCCATCGGATCGAACGGCACAGGCTCACTTGCCCACATGGCTAATTTTATTAATTCTTTTTCTTCATCTGCCAATGCATCTTCAGGATTATAAATCTTATCCGTTTTTAAAACAAATATTTTTGCCAGGCTCATTTTGTTTTCTGTTATTGTTCCTGTTTTGTCGGTGCAGATAACAGTGGCACTTCCCAATGTTTCTACAGTTTTCATTTGTTTCACGATGATGCCCATCTTCATCATTCGCCATGCACCCAATGCCATAAAAGTGGTGAAGGCCACAGGTATTTCTTCCGGCAGAATGCTCATTGCAAGCGTTAATGCTTTTAATAAACTATCTAATATATTTCTCGAATTAAAATAATTGAATCCCCAAACAATAACAAATACAACAGCTCCAACAATTGCCATCTTTATTACAAAGTTGTTAATCTGCAATTCAAGCGGTGTTTTTTCTTCCTTTATTTCTTCAAGGCTTTTCCCTATTTTACCAAGTTTTGTTTCCGCGCCAATTGCAGTCACTGTAGCTATTGCCAATCCGGTGGATACTGCTGTTCCTGCATAAATAAAATTATCTTTTTCGTTTTTATTCTTCTCTACCGACATTGATTCTCCTGTCAGTATCGATTCATTTACTGTAAAATCGTTTGAATGAATTATCGTTCCGTCAGCAGTGATGGATGCGCCTTCTTCCACCAGCAAACTATCGCCAACCACCACATCTTCGCTGTTTATTTCTATTGTTTTTCCATTACGAATTACTTTGGATTTGGGCTGTGTCAACTCTTTTAATTTCTCCAGCGCATTTCTGCTTCGCGAGTCCTGAAACAATGAAATGCTTGATACGAGTAAGATTGCTGATGTAAGAAATATTCCGTCTCCTGTTTTGTCACTTATAAAATAGATGGATGCGGCCACCAGTAATAATATAATCATCGGGTCTTTTATAAATGCTTTCAAGGCATTTATAAGTGCGTTTTCCTTTTTATATTCTATTCTGTTAAATCCGAATATTTCTCTTGCTGCAACCACTTGCTCATTATTTAATCCTTGGATGCTAAAATGGTTTATAGGCATTGTCGAATATAGTTAATTTGAAGTTTGTTATAACTATCCTTAGAAACTTTACTTTTTATTCATCAGTATCTTTTACTGATTTCTCGGAAGGCAGATTACCTCCATTCGTTATTTCTGTATGCCTTATTCGACCACCTAAATATCCTGTTCTTGCAACTAGACCGAAACTAATAATTGAGATAATTAATAGAACAATTGCTATTTTTTTTGTCCATCGAGATTTTCTAATAGTTAAAAACAGACCTACAATAGAAGTAAGACCAAGAATTATTAAAGAAATCAATGCATATAATGCAAATTCTTCGTGTTGTTTAATTGTAGCCTCAATAACACCTTGTATGTTTTCTACACTATCTTCTGCGCCCTCGCCTGTAAAATAAGCAATACCAGCTCCTATTGAGGAAATTATAAATAGATTATACGCTGCAATTTTTGTTCTGTAACTTTTTGACAGTATTCCTTGAGCAAGAACTAGTCCACCTAATATTGAACCGAAAATTGGAAGGTGGGTTATTAATAAGTGTATATGTGTTTGATTCATTTTATAGTTATTGGAAAACAATAAATATTTCTCTGTCAGTTAATGAAAAGTCACAATGTTTAGGAGCTACTGTATAGGTATTTCCACAAGCAGGACAAACAAAGTATTTAGATGGCAAACTATTTAGTGTATTCGTGTTAATATTAGCCAAAGCCTGTTGAAAAAGGAATCGATGTTTCATTTCTGTTTTCATTGCATAAGTAAGACTTACAATTGCAAGTTGATTATCAGCAATTTCGGCCGTTTTTAAAAAATTTGGATACATTGTATTAGCTTCATAATCCTCTCCATCTATATCGTCATTCAAATTCTCTTTCGTTGTTTTTAACTTATAATCGGGAGTTATTATTAGCACTTTAGCTCCGGCATCTTCAATTACAGCTTTGTGATTTATAGCATGAATATTCTCCGATGCTGAAACCGCATTATATAGTAATGCTATATTATGATATCCTTCTTCTTCCGCTTTCTTTGAAAACGCTTAATACTTCGCTATTGCTGTTTCCTCACCTTTATATGCCTCTTTCATATTTTTAATTGTTTCAACTCCTGCATCCATGTGTTGTTTAGTTGTAGTTCTAATTTCAGTCTTTTTATTGTCGCAGGAAGTTAGTACAAAACACGTAATCGACACTAAACAGAAATAATAATAAATGTGTAACTTTTTCATTTTTAATTGATATTAGATTTAAAATGAATGCAAAATTAGTCCCAATTACAATCTTACTTATTACACAATTAATTTGATAGTTTGCGAAATCCTTTCTTTTGACCGTTTGTTATTCTATAGTCGCATTATTATAGGGATAGATGTAGATGAGAAAATTCCATTTAGTAACTATATTTAATCAGGAAATTGTTATTGGCGATTATACATCCTTTACAAAACAGTTATTAATTACCTTTTCTGTTAAAACATTATTCCACTTTTTTGTTACTATTTAATTATTACAATTGAATTGCTTCATGTCTTTTATTCAAGGCTTCTAAGTATTTTCTTTATTATTCTGTTCTATTTTCTTTGCATTTATTTTTAATTCATTCTTATTCTTTTTTGAAGTAACAACTAATACCATTGTTACAAAAATAATTATGGTACAAAGTAAGGATATAGGAGGCATCATTCCGTTCCATTTTCCAAAATAAAACCATCCTCTATATCCCAAGAAAATGAGATGTAACATAATTAGCATATAAAATACTAAAATTGTGATTTTGTTTCTTCTGAAAAAATAACTTAACAAGGCAACTACACCAAATAAGATGGAAGTGCCACCAGAAATAGTGAGCCTGCTACTCTCATATAATTTTGGATAATACTTCTCGGATAGTAAGCTAAGCGATAATAAAACGTGAAGAATTACAAATGCTTTTGTGAATTGCATATATTTTTTATGATGGCCGACTTTGTTATTGATTCTACTTACAATAGCTAGTAGTAAAAACATTATAAGCGAAAAAGATAGACTCTTATTAATAATAATAGTAGGTATGTCGGAAACAGGTATGCTTCCAAAAACATTATAGCGAAGTATCGAATACAATAATGTTAATACAAAAACAATTATACAATTCCTGACTACCAATGATTTCCTACAATTATATTAACAGATTGACCACCAAATATACTAAAACGTTAATTCCTATATATAGAAACACACCCATGGCACGAGAATTAATTACGCACAAAAAATGATAGTTTATCCTTATTCCTCCAAATTGAGGCTTTTAAATACTATTAATGTCCGTAATGCTCTATAAGTCCTATTCTATAAATACACATATTGTTTAGTAATGTATCTTTGTTGTCGGAATAGGTATAATCCCTTTCAATACGGGTGTTCCACATAAGGTTATGTGAAATGTATAAACCGCTTTCACCTCCTTCACTTCTAACTTCAATAGTAATTTTCTTGTCCTTGCAAATTCTAAATGAATTAATTTCGTTAGAATTGAAGGTATGAAAGAGACTATCAAGTTCTACCTTTAAATTGTCGGGCACATTGGTTATATCAAAATAATTATTACCCTGAAAAAAATTGTAACAGTTGTCGTCAGCAAGGTAGTTTGAGTCCAATTGTCCTTTACCACGAAGTAATGTTGCCTTGTTTCTACAATATCTGTATTTAATTATTGCATCACAATTATTTTCCAAAAAAGTTTTTAAATGCTCATATTTACTAAGGTGTTTTATAATGCTTTGGTCAAATTTGGCATTTCTCATTGCATCCTTCTTCTGCTGCTCTGTTGCCGGTGTAGGTATACAAGAAATTAAAAAGAGAACAATGAAAAGTAATAGCAATTGTTTTATCATAGTATATATTCTTATTCGTTTAAAATTTCACCAATAGTTTTTCATTAAATCCTTTACCCGTTTATGTTACTTTATTTCCCCTTTTGGTTGATATTCATTACAAATGTAATCAGCATCTAAAAGTAGATTAAATTTGTATAAAAACAGAAAAATAAATTAACCGAAAGCTGGGCGAGGTGTGTAAAGAGTATCTATAATTTGAGGTAGTGGCATACCACTTAATAATTGTCACGAGTTTAACAGAAAAGCGACTTCGGGTATTAAAGATTTTGGAAAATGAACTTTTTTCACGGTTCAAAGTTAGTTCATAAAGCAATACTGAATTAAATAGTGATTTATATCATTGAATTGAGGATTTAATTAAAATACCTTTGTTCTAAATCAAAAATAAGTTCCCCTATTCCTATTAACAGTTTTCTTTTTTAAATCATTAAAAAAATGAAACAACCATTATTTACAAAATATGTAGTCCCTTTTTTTCAATGGTATTCATTAATGATTCTTATTGCAATAACAATTGATTATTTTCTGCATCGTTATCAATTAATTTTGGTAGGCCGTTATTTGGGCATAATAGGCACATTAGTTGTGATTTCCTCTTTTGTTTATTCATTACGAAAACGAAAACTCATTAATTCCGGTTCACCCAAAACACTTCTTGAACTGCACGAATATGTATCGTGGATAGGTTCCATTATGTTAATAGTACATGCTGGTATTCATTTTAATGCATTTCTGCCTTGGCTCGCTATTGTAATGTTGTTAATTACAGTGGCAAGTGGGTTAATTGGTAAATTTTTGTTGAAAAAGGCAAACGAATCATTAAGGGAAAAACGGCAGGAGTTGATAAATACAGGTTTAAGAATTGAAGATGTGGACAAACAACTTTTTTTTGATTCCGTAACAGTAGATTTGATGAAGAAGTGGAGAGTTGTGCATATGCCCATTACACTCCTTTTAGCTATTCTCACTTTGATGCATATTATCACCATTGTAATGTTTAGCAAATGAAAAAACTTATTGTATTTGCCATTGTAATTATTTGTATTGGACTAGTATATAAACTACCACATAGTATGCTTAGTCCGGGCGAATTAGTTGAAGGACATCAGAAACTAAATAATGATTGTTTTGCATGTCATGAGCCATTTTGGGGTATTGATAATGATAAATGTATAGGCTGTCATCAGTTGTCTGAAATAGGAAAAGACACTACTCCAAGTCACGATACAGTTGCTAATAAAGTAACAATCTTATTCCATCAGAACCTTAAAAATCAAGATTGTTCACTTTGCCATTCTGACCATAAAGGATTAAAATCAAAAAAAGCAAATGGATTTAATCATGAAATATTAAATACTGCAATTTTAAATAAATGCATTAACTGTCATGCCAAACCTGCTGATTCGGTTCATCAACATGTTTCTGCTTCCTGCACTAATTGCCATAGTACTAAAGGATGGAAAAATTCGGTTGTATTTAATCATAATATGATAGAGGGTGTGGATAAAAATAATTGCATTGGATGTCATAAAAAACCAACAGGCAATTTGCATGAGCAACTATCCGTTAGTTGCAAAGATTGTCATAATACGAAAGGTTGGAAAAATTCGGTAGTTTTCAATCATAATATGCTTAAAGGTGTGGATAAAAACAACTGTATTTCTTGTCATAAAAAACCAAACGACGCCTCGCATAGTTCGTTTAAAGACAATTGCGATAAATGCCATACCACAAGCCAATGGAAACCTTCTACATTCGACCATTTTTCCTATTTCAGCCTCGACGAACACCACAATGCTCAATGTAATGTATGCCATACAAATAATAATTTTAGTGCTTATACCTGCTACGGATGTCACGAACATTCCGAAAGTAATATATCAGGGGAGCATAATGAACATGGTATTTACAACCTAACACAGTGTGCTAAATGCCATAAAAGCGGCAGTGAGCATGAAGGGGGAGAACATGAAAACAAGGGCGGAGAAAGACATGGCGATGATTAACTGATCTTGTAAGAAAATTTAATTATTATTTGTCAGGTTAAAGTTAGCAATTATCCATGCATTGTAGATAACATATCAATCCTTTACCCAGCTAGGTTGTTTAATATCTCCTTTTGAT
>CAIRRW010000166.1 GCA_903881065.1 uncultured Bacteroidota bacterium | reverse complement strand
TCGAAGAGTAAAAAGGCTTCCCCTGCAAGAGCCACTGAAGGAAAGGAGGTTGTTACTACTGGTAATGTTGTTTCTGCACCGCAAACTATTGCTGCTAATAAAAATCAGGATTTTGAAATAATTGCTGGTACAAAGAACTACAGAAATGTCGCTGATTCTTTATTTACCGAGAATGATTCTATGCCTGAATTCCCTGGAGGGAACGATTCTTTAAGTAATTTTTTACATATTAATTTCCACTACCCTTCTGATTACTACAATTGGGACTCGTCAAATGGAACTATAATTATTGTATCATTTACAGTTGATGTTTTTGGAAAAGTTATTAATCCGAAAATAATAAAGGGTATTAATACTGAATTAAACGAAGAAGCATTGAGAGTGGTGAACAAAATGTCAAATTGGAAACCTGCTAAATCAAAGGGAAAATCAATATCTAAAGCATTTCAACTACCAATACAATTGGAATTTCATTGACCTTTATTTTTTGACAAACCAACTCCTTAAACCTAAGCAATAATGGATATTCAGGTAGATGTAATTCGTTTTAATCTTCAGCTTTCTAGGTTTATCTTTCAAAATTATTATTCCTCTTTTCGTTTCCTCCTAGTTCTCTTATTAACAATTTCAATAACTTCATGTCGCACTCACAAAGAAACAACAAAGAATTCAGAAAAGGATAAACCAACAAATTCAACGAAAATAAAAACTATATATGCTCAATTATTAAATGTTGATGAGAAAAAAATAGAGAACTTAAAACTCTTTACTTTTATTGACAACTGGTATGGTGTTCCATATAAGTATGGAGGCAAGAGCAAAGATGGGGTAGATTGTTCGGCATTTACAACTGCATTATTGGCTTTTGTGTATAATAAGACAATTGAGGGGACTGCTGCCAGTATTTTTTATCAATGTAAACCGGTTCCAAAAGTAAAGTTAACAGAAGGAGATTTAGTGTTTTTCAAAATAGAGAATGATAATATTAGTCATGTTGGTGTGTATTTACAAAACAATAAATTTGTACATGCAAGTACTAAAAAAGGTGTTATAATTGATGATTTAGATGAACCATACTACAAGAAGTATTTTTTTAAAGGAGGCAAATTCATGCCTTAAATCTAATATTGCGATAACAAGGATAAGTGCAGAAAGGGAAATCTAAACTAAACTTCAGCTTACCACTTTTTACAAAAAATGTTTCCAACCAACTAATTTGGTATCATCATAATGACCTAGGAACATTCCGAGGTCTATAAAAGTTGTCTTTTACCCACTTCGGAATATAAGATGGTGAGTAAATAGACTTTTTGATTGTCTATTAAACAAGAAATCACCAATAAACTAATAAACAAATAACCTTATTGAACGAATTACAATGTCTAAAGAGAATACCGAAGTGTTAAATAAATTTCTCTGCCACGTGTAGTGTATCCGTTTATTTCAGAATATTTTTCATTGAACACATTTGCCACTCTTGCCAAGGCGCTCAATCCTTTGTAAATACTCACTCTTGCAGATAAATCAAGAAGCGTATATTGCGCTACTCCCACAGTATTCAAAGCACCATAAGGTCCGAGTGAAGAATCATAAAACACATCGCTTCGCGAACCTACATGACGCATATCTGCCCGCAAATCAAGTCGTTTAATCGGCATATAAGTTATTGAAAGGTTGGCAGTATTTGGTCTTCTTGTCAAGCCGAAAACAGTTACTTCTTTATCTATAAAAGCTCCGTTACTATAAAGTTGAACATGGTTTCCGCCTGTTTGTGAAGTATCAATACTTGAAGGCTGATACGTTAATTTACCGCTTACCAAACTCAAATTTCCACTGACAGTAAACTTCTCGCCCATTTTACTGTTGAAGCCAAACTCCACTCCTTCTGTAGTCATCATGCCTAAATTGAGATAAGTATCTCCGCGATAATCATCCCTGTTAAAATTGCGTCCCAGAGAATCAACAGCCACACTTTTATTCCATAAATAAACATATTCAATCACGTTTTTTACTTCAGTTTGAAAATAAGCAACGGAAAGAGTAATGTTATTAAAATGCTGCTTGTAGCCCACTTCAAAGGTTTTAGAAGTTTCCGGATTCAGCTTTTTATTGCCTAGCGTAAGACCTGTAGTATAATTATTATCCCATGTAAAATATCTGGTGGCATCATATAACTGATATAAAGAAGGTGCATTGTAGCCTGTAGCGTAAGTTGCGTATAGCAATCCGCCGTCTTTTATTTTTACAGAAGGATTAATTTCATAAGTAACATTGGTTCCAAAAGCATTGTTATCAGACAGCCGCAGCCCACCCGACAAAGTAAAAGCTTTTATCTTATCCGATAGTATATCTCCTCCAATATCT
This sequence comes from uncultured Bacteroidota bacterium, assembly GCA_903881065.1. Taxonomy (GTDB): domain Bacteria; phylum Bacteroidota; class Bacteroidia; order 2-12-FULL-35-15; family 2-12-FULL-35-15; genus 2-12-FULL-35-15. The sequence goes on along the minus strand of CAIRRW010000166.1, from coordinate 4,711 downwards.
GCATGCATAAAAGCATTGGCTGTTGAAGTATGAGGATTAACGGAGTCAAGCGACGATTTTAAAGATTCGTAAGATGGTGGAAAACCATACGCATTATAATAATAATACAATGTATTTGCAGTCATACTCTCACTGTTTGCTCCACCGCCAAGCACTAAGTTTAGTCCTTTAATATTCAAGTTTGCCTGAAACTCATTACTTAATAATTTACCTGTATAAATACTTCTGCTGAATGTTTTATCATAATTATTATTGTTGTCAACCAATGATGAATCATCAATGGAAATACGCTTGAGTGTTGAGTAACCGCCTGTGTAACTGAATTTTATTCTGTCATTTAATTTAAAATTTGCACCGTACGTATATAAATCACGATGAAAGTTAATAGTGTAATTATCATCATCCACATACGCGGATTTATCAGCATCGGCAAGCTGTTGCGTATATTTATAAGAAGCATAAATATCAAATTTATTATGGATATACCCCACTTTAGCGGCAGCATCCCATTTATTGAAATTATCCGCAAGGTTAGGATGCTGATAAGTGGACGACTTGGTTATATTATCCACAGTAGCGTTCAAGCCTTTTGAATTTTCATATAATCCTTCCGCAGAAATATAAAATCCGTTCTTTAAAGCATATCCGATATAAGCATTATCTATTCCTTCCAAAGTTCCCTTTCCAAAATTTCCGTGTGTATCAGCCACATCAACAGTCAAACCGGGCTTCTTTGCTTTTTTAGTAATGATATTAACCACGCCCCCAATTGCAGAAGAGCCATACATAGTGCTGTGGGAGCCACGTATTATTTCAATCCTGTCAATATTTGCCAGTGATAATTCTGACAAATCAATCGAGTTATTAATTGCCGAAGGGTCGGTAATCTTCACACCATCCACTAAAATTACTGTTTGATTACTGTTTGCACCACGAGTAAAAATACTAGTTGTCATACCCGGATTTTGTCCCGCCCCAACAACATATATCCCTTCCTGCTCAGTTAACAGTTCCGCCAATGAATTGGCTCCCGACTTTTTAATGTCGTCTGAGCTGATAACAGTAACGCTTCTGCCCACATCATTAATATTGCGTTCAGTTCGCGAAGCGGATACAACCACTTCTGTAAGTTGTTTGTTTTTTAATGAATCCTGCGCAGACAGATTGATTGCCAGTGCTAACACCAAACTCGTTGTAAGAAATAAATTCTCCTTTTTCATTTTAAATTGATTTAAAAGTTAATAAAGGAGTAAAAAGTGAACGGAAAAGAAAGTTGAAGACTTATCCATTCTTAGCTCTTTACCCGAAAGCATTGAATCGTGCTATTGGCAGGTCTTCTGACTTGTTCTGTTTTTAACGCCTTCCCATCCTTATCATTTTGGACAGTGGCAATAGATGTTAAAAATATATACGAACTTACAGCATCGGGAAATGTCCAGGATTTACACCTGATTCCCTTTTAATTCTGATTTGATATGATATCAATCAAAAACCTCAAGCGGGACAAAAGTAAGAATATTTAAATGTGTGAAACATGATTTTTCGCAGGTCCTATATTTTTTGCAACCATATTTACACCTATATTTGATAACTCGATAATGATACTAATTGCATATAACAAACCGATTGGAATAGTTTGCACTACGGAAAAAGTAGAAGGCAATATTATAGATGCAATTAATCACCCGCAAAAATTAATGCCTATTGGAAGACTGGACAAAGATTCAGAAGGATTAATTCTTCTTACTGATACTGGAAATATTATTAATAAAATTATTCATCCGGATTTTGAACATGAAAAAGAATATCTGGTAACACTTAATTTACCGGTACGGAATCAGTTTTTAAAGGAAATTGCGGCAGGAGTTGATATTGGAGATGCGATTACAAAGCCATGTGTAATAAAACTTGAGCCTGATACTAAAAGAGTTTTCAGAATTATATTGAAACAAGGCTTAAACAGGCAGATACGGAGAGTGTGTAATAAATTTGGATATCAGGTAATAAAACTGCAAAGAGTAAGAATAATGAATGTGAAGCTTGGTAATCTTAAAGCAGGAGAATGGAGAGAACTTAATGATGAAGAACTTAAAGGTATACTTAAACAATTAAAATAAAAAAGGCCTTCGGAGATCCGAAGGCCTTTTCATTAAAGAAAATTAATTCTAGAAATGGAACATAGCTCTTAAAGAAGCAGTTCCTGTATTAGAACCTTTAAAACCAAACATATTTCCTTGGTTTAAATCAGTATCAATACCAAATTTTGAACTTCCACTTGTTTTTGTGTCTATTGCACCTACAGTTTGTGTAGTTCCTGTTGAAGGTGTACCCACAGATTCAGTAGAATTAGTTCCTTTACCTTGAGTTTGGAAACCAAGTCCCCAACCGTATTCAGCACCTAAAGATATTTTTGGCATTATGAAATACTCAACACCAATAAATCCACGAACACCTAAACCAAAACCCATTCCAGATTTAGTTTTAGTAACACGACTTCCGTAACCGTAAGCATCTGTTCCTAAATTGCTTCCAAAATTAGTTGTAGTAGCAGCACTAGCAACAACAGGATGCGTTGTGCTTGCAGATAATGCATTTCCATAGGTATATTTTGTACCTGTGCTAGAAAGCCAAATCATCGCATCTGCACCGTAATAACCTTGCAAACGAGTTTTTCCTCTTCTCCACTCTTTACCTGCTCCTATAGCAATGTTAGTGTTTTTAACAGCCATCTTGTCCTCTACCATTGCTGGTGCAGCTGGATAAACTGCTCCAGTTGTAACTGAAGCATCTCCAATCATCCCTTTAGTTGTTTGATTTGTAAAACCAACACGTACTAATACTCTGTACGCTGATTTATCATCAATAAATTTCTTACCAATGATTGTTTGATTACCATTTAACCAATTTACATCTGGTGTATTTGATGAAGCTGCTGTTCCATGGAAAGCATTTCCTAAATACTGAAAAATAGGATTAACATCCATTCCAATAGCCCAATCATTCGCTTCAGGTAACATTGGTTCACCTTTTTTAGAGGTTAAATCTTGTGCAAAAACACCGGATACTCCACATGCTAATGCAATTACTAATACTGTTTTTTTCATGATTTTGTTGTTTAATTATTAATTAATTTATTTGTGTTTAATTTTTGTTGGGGACAAAGGTATATAATTTTTTATTACAAAAGACTTATTAACATTATTCTTAATATTAACACCTACATGTTAATAACTCTAAATTATTCCATAATTAATTCGTCAATAAAAATAAATGCTTCGCCGCCTGCTCCCTGATGCCAATCGGGTAATTTGCCATAATTATAAGCTTTGATTTTAATATATCTAGTATTAACAACTTTAGATAGTTTCCCTTTAATATCTTTTATTGCAATTTGAGTTTCTTTAGCATCTTCATTATTGTTTATGGTAGTTATTAAGGTAAAATTAACATTGTCGGGAGAAGAATAGAACTCAAGTTTTATCGGCATAAGTATCCATGATCTGGAATCCTGAAGAAAGCCTGCGCCAAAAAGTGAGAGACTGGTTTCTTTACCCAGATCAACTACAGCTTCAAAATCCTGCCCCTGATAACCTTGCCAATCGCCTTTACTCCAGTTTTCATCTCCTCTTATTCCATCAATTATACCTTCATCGCCTCCTCCTGTGTATTGAGGATTGTAAGTAGATTTTATCTTAATTTTCCAATCATTTGTTTTTTTATAGAATTTAGCCGTATTAATTAAACTTTGCTCTCCTTTTTCATTTATAGCTATTGCTTTTACTGTCGTTGCCCGGTCAATATTAAAAGGGGCAGTATAAAGTAATGACTTATTATTTGGTATAGTTTCATCAATTGTATAATACAATTTGCAAGCATGGCTGGAAGACTTAACTTCCACTTGCATATTTTCCTTAAAAACTCTTGAAGGTGCTTGAATTACCGGCACAAGAACTATCGGGCTTTTAACTTCGGAAGCAGGTGGCAATGGTGAATCTTTTATTGCTTTTGGGGTATTTCCCATATTGAATACTAAGTTGGCTCCTGTATTTATATCATTATATGTAATATATCTTTCGTTGAATTCCATTCCATTTTTAGTAGCCGATTGAATATATAGGTTACTATTTGAAACTACAGGGGCATTAATTGTAAAGGCTTTCCCATTCTCCATGTTTATTTTTACTTTATTAAAGGAAGGTGTGCCTATTATATAATTGGCAGAACCCGGCGTTACTTCATAAATCCCTATCGAACTTAGAACATACCAAGCACTCATTTGCCCGCAATCTTCGTTACCAATAAGCCCGTCAGGTGATGTACTATAGAAATCCTTTACTATTTGATGTACTCTTTCCTGCGTTTTATACGATTTGCCTATATAGTTATATAGATATGCCATGTGATGACTTGGTTCGTTGCCATGGGCATATTGCCCAATTAAACCAGTAATATCAACCTGTTCGCGACCGGTTGTTTTGGTTGTAGTAGTAAATAGCTCATCCAGTTTTTTATCAAACTTGTCTGCTTCTCCCATCATTTTTATTAAACCGGGAATATCCTGCGGAACGAAGAACCTATATTGCCATGCGTTTCCTTCGGTATAATAATTATTTACTTCACGAGGCTCAAAGGGAGAAAGCCACCCGCCATTCTTTCTGGGGCGCATGAAGTTACTTTCGGTATCAAATACATTTTTCCAATATTGTGCCCT
>CAIRRW010000165.1 GCA_903881065.1 uncultured Bacteroidota bacterium | reverse complement strand
CCATTCACTACAGAGCCTGTACCTTTCGTCACCATTATCTTATCAATCCATGTTCCAGGAATATAATTCAATCCATAAGCGACTGAAAGCCCTCTAAGCATCGGAATATTCTCTGAAAGAATCTGTGTATATACACCATCTAGGCCAAGCATTTGAATTTTCTTAGCACCCGACACCGCATCAGTAAATGCAACATCTACAGACGCATTTGTAGTAAAACTTTCCGACAAATTACAGCAGGCCGCTTTCTGTAATTCCTTATTGTCCAATATTTCGGTATTAATTAAATTCACTGTGGAGTATAATGTCGAACCGTTTGCCACCACGTTTACTTCTTTGAGGGTAATCATGCTTTTTAGCATAATCTTCAAATCCATCTGGTTGGGCTTATCAATAGTTAATGTATCACTGATATACCCCACCAGACTCACAATTAATTTCGCAGGTATAATTTCAGGATTCGCAACATGAAAGTATCCTGCCGAATCGGTGAACGTCCCAATAGTAGTCGATTGCAAGTAAACACTTGCTCCTGTTAACGGTTCAATCAAACCGTTTTCATTTTTCCCTGATACTTTGCCCATCGTATGCTGGGCTTTTGCAGAATTAATGTATAGAATTAGTAACGCTATACATAGAATGTTTTTTATGAAATTCATTTTAGAATTATTTTAAGATTTGTAGTCAAACGGTATTTAGTAACCATTCAACGGGTATTCAAATGCAATAAATAATTCTAAATAATAAGGATGGAAATAAACGAAAGTAAACTTCTGCCGTGCAGCGGTGGCGGAATATCAGCGTAAGAAATAATTTCTGAACTAGCCGAACAGCTGAAATAATCTGAAGTTGTGAACTTATTATAAGCAGTCAGCTCAATAAAAGTATTTGCAACTTTTATTTTTTCTGTACTCTGAAAACTTCCTAAATTAAAAGATGAATTGGTGATGTCGCAGCATTTATTCTTTACTATAGGAGTTGTTGAATTCTTCTCCTTGCAGCAATCCTTGAGTTCGGTAAACGAGATTTTTGTTTTCCCACTTTTTATGCAAACCATCCTGTTCACCGTAAATCCCATGCTCGACACAAGGAAGATTACAGCAAGTAAAACAGATGTTATTTTTTTAAAAGTGTTCATTGACGATACAAAGTTACGACATTTTTATTTGTTTGTATTCCCTCCCGTCGAATTGCAATTACCAATAGTAAAGTGAATATTTACAGTAGTTGTCTGTCCACCATTCTTATTGCCGCCGCCATTCATGCAACCGCCGCTGCCATTGCCGGTATTATCAATACATACAAAATCAATTCCGCAATAATCAAGTGCAGTAGTGTATTGATAAATATCACCTCCACAGGAATTCTTATACATCAAACTCATTTTGCAATGAGATGCAGGAGTTGTGATTCTGAATGCCGAGGATGAATTATTGGCAGGCATGTTAAATGCATAGGATTCATTTTGTTTTAAAGTAATATTCATGTTACAAACAATTGGAGTCTGAGCATTTGTTTCTTTCTTACACGAATAAATACCAACTGATATCATTATAACAGCGATAAAGAGAGAGATAATGTTTTTCATTGTAATGCTTTTACTTTTTTATAAAGGTACAGTGATTAACAATCCAAATCATTTATGCTCTTCAGATTTCCACATGATATTAATCATGTTTTTGCTAATAACTGAAACAGCTAAATATAGTTCAGGAGTTGATTTTATCCTCCTATAGTTATCATCGACCTGTTTTTGCGGTGTTCTTCGGGGCTGGTAAATTCATCCGTTGTAGTCATACCTGCTCTTACGGCTTTCTTTTTCCATATTGATTCATATATTAACGATTCGATATTTTCTCCGTTTCTCAATGAAGTCAATAAGTCCGTCTCCAGGTTCGAGAACAAACAGTTCTTTATTTTACCATCTGCTGTCAATCTAATCCTGTTGCAGCTATCACAGAAAGGATTGGTAACAGTACTTATTATCGCAAACGTTCCTGCATAAGCCGCTATTTTATAACTCTTCGAAGTATCGTTTTTCTTATCTTTTAATCTTATTAAATCTTTACCGTATTTTGATTTTGCAAATTCTATAATAGTATCATAGGAAACCACTTTATTTTTATCCCAGCTGTTTCCATCAAAAGGCATAAATTCTATAAACCGAAAATGAACTGGCTTCTGTTTTGTGAACTCAATAAAATCAAGTAATTCATCATCATTTTCACCTTTTATTAAAACAGCATTAAGTTTAACATGGAAATTATTTTCGACAAGCAAATTAATATTCGACATCACCTTATCAAACTGATTTCTTCTGGTCAGCTCCTTAAATCTATTCTTCTGCAACGAATCCAGACTAACATTTATTGATTTAAGTCCTGAATCCAGAAACATATTCAAATATTTATCAATCAATATACCGTTGGTAGTAATCGCCAGTTCCACAGGCAGTTTCGAAAGCTCGGATATTATCTCACCTGCGTCTTTCCTTACCAATGGCTCACCTCCAGTCAATCTTATTTTTTTAACACCCAGCCCAACAAAACATTTTGCAATCTGCAAAATCTCGTTTTTGCTCATATACTTTCCATTCTCTTTTAATATCACCCCCTCTTCCGGCATACAATACATACAGCGCAGGTTGCATCTTTCGGTCAACGAAATCCGCAAATAATCATGCATTCGCCCAAAAGAATCAATAATATGTGTCGGCAATTTCTCCATCTTAAATGTAAAGGTAATAAAAATCGTCCTCTTTGTTTTTATCCCTCCAAAGCATTTCACGAAATCACTGCCTTAATTAATTTGCTAAACTGATAAAGGTCACCCTGTTTCTGTATTTTACTCAGTAACATTGCACTTCGTACTAAAATAGTAATGATGAGTGAAACCGTTAAATACACAATCTTTGGAATATTATGGCTGTTGGCCTGCCTCTTTATTATTTATATTATCCGTTCCAAAAAAAATCAGTCCAACTTCCAACGGGGATTATCTTTACTGTTGCTTTCCTTTTTTTTAGGGGCAATTATGCTCATGGTATTATTATTTACACGCCAGTAAGCTCGAAGCACTATTAAATTCACTTTACTGCTTCTTTCGTTTTTTTGCAGCTTATTCAACATGCCAAACATAAGCTACAATTGATATTGATTTCTATAAAATAATTTTATTTATTTTTTGTTAAATAAAAAAGCCCCGAATTGCTTCGAGACTTTTTTGTAAATAGAGAATAATATTATCTACCTACGGAAATAAAATCCCACTACATTCCGTACAATATACAGCAGGAACATTTGCCTGATACTTAGCATTGATGGCCTTTATAAATTCGTTTGCTATTAAGGCATATCCTTTCTGATTGGGATGATAACCATCAAGACTAAAGAAACCTCCTGTTACAAAAGCTGCATTATAACTAACACCATCCCATACAATTCCTGATTTTACATTATTAAAATAGTTATGCATATCCACTAATGCCAGATTATACTGTGCAGCCTTTTGCGCTATCACAGCATTATATGAATTAGTAGCTTCATCAATAGCATATACTTCAGTACTGTCAAGTGCATATCGATTATTCATCTGTGGAATAAACACACCATATTTATAACATTTCATTGAGTCAATTGGAACAGCAAGTGTAAGATATTCGCCATTGTGTAGCTGACGGCAGCCATGTGGGACTGTAGCATCAGGAATAATAAAACCATTTGGCCCCGGATTAAAACGAATTTGTGTATACCCATTTATAGTATCCCAAAACCCATTTAACTGATCTGCTTGTGATTGTGTTACAACAGCTGCATTCCAAGCTACAAGTGTATAGAAAGGAAAACTTCTGAAATCAGGTATGTTAGCAATTACACCTTTTGCGCCGTTAGCTGTAAGTCCTCCAAGTATTGAATCAAGGCGTGCAGCAAATACTGCGGAAGAAGGAATAGAAGTGCCAACGCCACCATTGCTTGCATAGTTAAAAATATCTTCCATGCCAAGCCATGCAGTTATGAAGGTAGCATTTTGAGCTTTTGCATCACCATAAATAGTAGAAATTCCCGGCTGACTTGCTATACGGTTGTAATACGGGTTTCTGTTTCCTGATGAAAAACTATTACCAAATGCAGGATTAAAATAAGCAGCAGTTGGAGCAAATGGTACAGCAATATTCTGGATACTGTTGCCGGCAATGCCCGTTAAATATGGCGATGCCGAACCTGCAGGAATTACTGAATTAAGAGGATTTAAAGAAGTAACGCCTGCACAGTCAGTTTTATAACCAAGATGAAAAGAAGTAAAGAAAGGTGGTGCCCAAGGGGTTGCTCCTAAACCAAGTCCTGTATCATCAGGCATCAACGCTTGATTAAACGCCGAGCCGCCTACTTGTTTAAACTGTTCGGCAAGTAATGCAGGAATACTTAATCGTTGACCTTTTGCATACAAGGCTCCATCTTGATAACCTGCCATAAAATCTCCGCCGATGGCAATAGTCTTGGAAAAGTTTGCATTACCTGCACTTGGGTCCTGCACTTTTACTGTTGGTGTACAAGCCGAAATAAAAAGGCAATAAGCAACAGGTACAACGTAATAAAGTAATGAATGTATTCTTTTCATGGTATCTAATTTTATATGGTTATATCAATATTTATGGCTTCAATGCCTGTGATTTCAGGCACTTCGCGCATTATTGATTCTTCAATCCCAGCTTTCATTGTCATCATATTCATTGCACAGGATTTGCAGGCGCCAAGTAGTTCAAGCTTTACTACTTTGTCCGTCGTAATATCTACTAATGACACATCGCCTCCGTCTGCACGTAAATAAGGCCGGATATTATCTAAGGCCTCTTCCACTCTTTTATTTAAATTTTCCATATTGTAAGTTAATAATATCTCTTGTGCTATATTTTGATAACTATTGAACAACCACTTCTCTGCGTGCATTAACTATGGAAACTTGCTGAGCCACGTTTCTTGCCATATCCATAAAAGCAATTGCCTGGGGCGTATTATCCTGTAATACAGCAGGACGACCGGCATCTCCCGATTCACAAATACTTTGTACTAATGGAATCTCGCCAAGTAATGGAACATTTAGTTTCTCTGCGAGCTTCTTGGCTCCATCTTTTCCAAAGATATAATATTTATTGTTTGGCAATTCCGCAGGAGTAAAGTACGCCATGTTTTCAACGATACCCAACACAGGCACGTCTATCTTCGGCATCTGAAACATTGCCACTCCTTTCTGTGCATCAGCCAATGCTACATTCTGCGGAGTACTCACTATCACCACACCATTCACTTGAATATCGCTTACCAACGACAATTGAATATCGCCTGTCCCCGGAGGTAAATCAATAATCATATAATCAAGTTCGCCCCAATCGGCATCCGAAAATAACTGCATCAATGCTTTTGAAGCCATTGGCCCGCGCCATACAATAGGCTGTGCTGTATCAGCAAAAAAACCGATTGATAATAATTTTACACCATAACTTTCAACAGGAATTATCTTAGTGATGCCATCAATTTCTTTCACCATCGGCTTTTCGTGCACCACATCAAACATAATTGTTTGCGATGGTCCATAAATATCAGCATCTACCAATCCTACTTTAGCACCTTGCTTAGCCAATGCTGCAGCAAGGTTGGACGCTATAGTTGATTTTCCTACTCCTCCTTTTCCGGAAGCTACGGCTATTATATTTTTTACGTTGGGCAACAACGACGCGGTTTTTTTACCTGCCGTAACATTGGAACTCATCTTCACATTAACTATCGCAGTTTTATCCACAAAGTGCAATACTGCATTAACACATGCCTTATGAATCATGTCTTTCATCGGACAGGCTGGAGTGGTAAGCACAACTGTGAAGCTAACATTTTTACCTTCTACCACTAAATCCTGAATCATACCTAAGGTTACCAAGTCCTTCTTCAAATCAGGATCATCTACATTTTTTAATGCTTCTACTACTTGTTCTTTTGTGATACTCATTTATTTTTATTTTAAGATGTTAAAGGTAATAAAAATTGTGAATATCGATTTCCTCCACACACTTTTTAAAGAAGAATATCTAACTTTGCCAACATTAATTAAGCACAGCAGATAATAGCATATGGAGAAAATTAAAGTGTCGGCAGTTTCTTATCTTAATTCAAAACCGTTTATTTATGGCTTACAACATTCCGAAGTTTTAAATACTATTGATTTGCAACTGGACATTCCTTCCGATTGTGCTCAAAAATTAATTGATGGAAAAGTTGACCTTGGATTGATTCCTGTGGCTGTAATACCAAAATTAAAAGAACATCATATTATCACTGACTATTGTATTGGTGCCGAAGGGAAAGTAGCTTCCGTAATGTTATACAGCAATGTTCCCCTTAATCAGATAGAAACTGTTCTGCTCGATTATCAAAGCCGGACGTCCGTTACATTGGTACGGGTACTTGCAAAAAAATTCTGGAAAATAAATCCGGAATGGATAAATGCTGCTGCTGATTTCGAGAATAACATTAAAGATACTACTGCCGCGGTAATTATTGGCGACCGTACTTTCGGGCTGGAAAATAAATACACGTATATTTATGACCTTGCCGAAGAATGGCAGAAATTTGCTCAACTGCCTTTTGTATTTGCCTGTTGGGTAGCAAATAAACAACTGCCCGATACATTTATCAGTCAGTTTAATAAAGCGCTGCAGTTTGGATTGGATAACAGAAACATTTTGATTGGGGAACTGGAAGCATCAAAAAAATACAACACCGATATTTCGTTTTATCTCCATACTTCCATACGATATAATTATGATGAGGCAAAGAAGAAAGCCTTAGCGTTGTTTTTAAAGTATTGTCAGGAGTTGTAACTGCTATTTCTTAGGAATATAATCATACGTTATCACTGGTTGATTATCGTTTGAAGCAGTCTCTGTAGGCTTTTCCTGTTCCTCTTCCACAGTAACATCCACCGCTTCATTTTCCTCTTCATCGCCAAAATCATATACATGTGCCTGCGGTCCTTCTTTACGGAAATAATATGCTGTAATAAAACCTGCCAGCGAGCCCATCAAATGCGATTCCCACGAAATACTTTTTGTTAATGGTAGAATACCGTAAGCCGTGCCTCCATAAAGGAACGCCACAAATAAAGAGATGGAAAGCAATTTTACATCTCTGCGGAATACACCGCTGAAAAAGATAAAAGTGATAAAGCCATAAACCAAACCACTTGCACCAATATGATATGCCTGCCGTGCGGCAACCCATACCCAGAATCCAGTGATAAAATATACCCAGCCGAATACCTGAAAAGCAATAGGACGATAAAAGTAAAACATCACACTTCCCAAAATGAATAGCGGTAATGTATTGGAACCCAGATGCGCTGCATCGCCATGTATTAATGGTGCAGTAATTATTCCTATTAATCCCTGTGTGGTGCGTGGATACAATCCATAAGCAACTAAATCAACGTTCTCCACCTTTTCATACAATCGTATTACCCATAGTATAAGCACAAATAGGCTTGGATATAGAATACTGAAAAATACTTTTGACGGGGAGTTTCGCATAGTGCTTAACAAACATACTAAATTAACGACGACGGAATATCAATGTTTATACCAATTAAATTACATGACTTTTAGGCATAGAAATCAGTTTATTGGTTCAATGGTTTATTTGTTTACTAGTCTGTGTGTAATAAAAAAGCTCCTTGGAAATACGGAGCTTTTTTATTGATTGAATTTTAACAATGAGCAGAAATTCAACAGAAAATAATTATTTGAAATTTCTAAAACTGAAAATAAGCAGCAAAATAAAAATGATTGAATATAGTGCAAACATAATTTGCATAGTAATTAAAGTAAGCAAAAACGAACGGGGATATTTATTTCGATAACTTAGTTGTTTGTAAGGAATAAATGCAACAAGCAGCGAAAGCATTGCTGCAATTATTGGAAAACCAACACAGAAAATAATACTGGCTGATAAAAGTCCACCTAAAATAGAGGCTGTGCGTATATAATTTAAAAAAAGAAGGATGTTTAAAACCGAAAGTCCCAACGCATAAATCACAAGCCTTTTCATATCTATTTCCCATAGTTTTATTGATTCCAAAAGTACAAATAGTATTGTTTAATTGCCAAAATGATTTCCTGATTATACTTCTTCATTTTGCAAATGGTTGGTTCCAATTTTACAATATACAGTTACTAAAAGCATTAAGATGGTTACTTTTTGCAATTTACAGGTTCAAACTACTCCTTATATATATGAATAAAATAAGTTAGATTTGCAGGAGGAAATAAATCTTTCAAATGAGAAATCAATAATAGTATTTATTCTTTTGTTCATCCCGCAGACGCGAGCGTTTTCCGCTCGAAACAATTATTAGGTGGTCGCTTCCAACAACACCTCTCGATAAAACTATTTTAAAGTATTCCTCCACCAATTCTCCTCTCCAATTAACAAATACACAAGAATTAAAAGTATAGATAATAAGTTGACCGTATTATATTATAATTAAGCCGATTAATTAAGGGTCAACCAAACAAATAAAAGTATTTTTGTTGTTTATGATAATCAAAAACACAACAATGAAAAAATTATTACTTTTCTTATTCTCCTTTTTTGTTTTTACTAATGTATATTCACAATGGAGCAATGCAAATATTGGCACAAGTCAGGATTTATATGCTGTAAGTTATTATTCAGGAAGTCAAATATGGGTAGGCAGTTATAACCAGTTTGCAAAAACTGCAAATGGCGGCGCTTCCTGGAGTATAGTAAATCCAATTACTGCAGGAGGTTTACCTGTTACATTTGCCAATGTATATGATTTGGCAGTAACAGGTGCCAATTCAGCTGTAGCCGTAGGTTTTTATAATCTTGGTAACTATGAATATATTTTAAATACCACTAACGGAGGTACGAACTGGAATATTGCATCAAACGACAATAGCGCTACTGCTCCGCGTTATATGAACGCTGTGGATATGAATGGTGCAAGAGGAGTGGCAGTAGGCAATAACGGGCGTATTGCTGCAAGTTCCAACAGTGGCAGCAGCTGGAACTTTGTAAATTCGGGCACTTCAAATTATATCAACGATGTAAAATTTGCAAGCTACGATACTGTTTTTGCTGTCGGACAAAGTACTATTCTTAAATCGGTGAATGGCGGAAGCACCTGGACAAGCACTGCTACCAACAACACGTGTCAGATAGTTAGCTGTGTACAAAATGTAATATACATAGGCGTACAAACCTCCAATCTTCTTTTAAAATCTATTGATTATGGTGCAACTTATTCAACCATTACATTGCCTTTTAACTCGTCGGGAGTACTGCTTGCATTGAGCCGCGACACGTTACTTGTAGCAAGCAACAATGGATTATATGTAAGCAAAACCGGTGGTACCACCTGGGAACAGTTTATATTAACAGGCAATCCTGTTATTAATATGATTGACCGTTATGGTGCTAATGTAATGGCAGTAGGCAATGCAGGGTTCGCTATCAAAACAGGAAATATCAACGCTTGCCCTACGCGCCCTGTAAGTTTATTTAATATTCAGGGAGGTGCCACCAATTATTGTTACGGCGATTCCATCACTTTAAATAATACTACAGCAAATATTGCAGGCTATACTTATAAATGGCAAGTAAACAATACAACTTTTGATACACATTATAATTCGGGGTTAAGATTGAATTACAATAATAATGTAACTGTGTCATTGATTGTAAGCAATGCAAATGGCTCGGATACTTCAAGCACACAAATATATGTTACTGGCCATAACATTAATCCGATGGTAATAACTTCTACACTTGATTCGATATGCAAAGGAAATATGGTTGTGCTTTCAATTACCAATACACAGAATGGCGTTACGTACAGGTTGCGGCAGGGTTTCACTAATATAGGTAATGCGCAGGCAGGCAATGGCGGAGCATTAAGTTTTGCTAATTCTTCCGGGATAAATACTACAACAACATTTAATATTCTTGCTGTAAAAGTAACTTCCTGTTTTACCGATTCAGCTGTTCAGTATAAAACAATATCATTGTATAGCAACCCTACAATCCTCACTCCTGCCTGCGCTCCGGCATCCAACTTGTGCGCCAATCACGGCATCGTAAATGTAAAACTGAATACCATTAATCACAATACGGATATTTTAGTTAATAATTATTTTGATTATTCCTGTTGTCAGAAAACTGATTTAACACTTGGCACAACGTATTCAATGAGTGTATCGGTGAGTACTTGGGAAGAACAATATGTAAATGTATGGCTCGATTTAAATAGCGATGGACTATTTACAGGTAACGAAATAATTTTAACAGGCGCTACCACCAATCATATACTCACCGGAAACATTAGCTTGCCGGTTACGTATGCTACCGTATATAACCAGTACTTGCGTATGCGTGTGCAGTCGGACCTTACAATGAACCAGTATAGCTTGAGTGCATGTGCTTATTCTACTGCATGTGGACAAACAAAAGATTATGCCGTTCAATTACATAATGCGCCATCGGTTCCTGTTCCTACCTTTTCAACTGTTGCAGCAGTAGGATGTACCACCAGCGAAACGTTCACCAACACCAGTTATAATGCAACTGCATATACCTGGGATTTCGGCGACGGTTCGGCTGTATCAACTGCACTAATTCCTCCTGCACATGTTTATAGTGTTTCCGGAACGTATACTATATCTCTTACAGCATGTAATGGCTACGGATGCGCCACCGTTACTCATCCTGTAACAATTGTAATTCCAGTGGTTCCGGTCGCAAGTACGTGTACTCCCATAACCTATGGTGGATATGCTGCTCCACTGATGAATATTTATTTTGATACTTCTTATGTTAATTTCGGTACAGGTAATTATCAGAACATCAGTAATCCGGGTAGCGGAAGTAAAGTATGTACCAACCAAATTCACGTACATGCAGGTACTACCTATTATATTACCATGGTCACAAACTCCTCCACATTTTATCGAATGGGAATGTGGATTGATTATAATAACAGCGGAACTTTCGACCCTAATGAATATGTAAACTATTTTGGTTCAGGTTATCCGGTATGGTCAATATCCAATAATTCAAGTAGTCCAATTGCAGTTACCATTCCTCAAACCACAGCTACCAATGTTCCTTTGCGTTACCGAATTCTTGTTTACGATTCAGGGTATGATGGATTTATTTACGATGGTTGCGGCAGTGGTGTTCATGGTTATTATCTCGATTTGGCAATGTTTATAACACCTGCCATTCGGCCTACTCCTTTATTTAAAGCCAGTTCCACTTCCATCTGTTCGTATAACAACATTACTTTTACAAACACTACGCAAAATGCAACATCTTATTTATGGAACTTTGGCGATGGGACAACTTCTACCGCCCAAAACCCTGTTCATGCTTATTCCGCTGCCGGAACGTATTCAGTAAAATTAGTTGCAAGTAATAATACATATTCCGATTCGCTTACACGTACCAATTACATTACCATACAGCAGGGATTGCCGATTCCTCTCGTAACAAAAAATGGCACACATCTTTCTACTACTGCAATTGCAAACCATTATCAATGGTATGTAAATAACAGTCTTATTGTTGCCGATACCTTGTCAACAGTAACAGCAGTACTTAATAATTATTATCAGGTAAGAGTTCACAACTGGGGAAGTACCTGCACTTCACCATCTGCCATCTTTTTTAATTATCCTTTAACAGCTTCTTTTACATGCAGCCCCACATCGTTATGCACAGGTGCAACAACTACTTTATCCAACGGTTCTTTAAACATTGTAAACAATGCAGCATTCACTGTTTATTGGGGAGATGGTAATCAGGATACCCAGGCAGGCGGAGGAAATTTTACACATTCTTATTCTGCTGCAGGTACATATACTGTTAAGATGTCGGGATGTAACGGCGCAACTTGCGACAGCATGACAAGAGTTAATTATATTACTGTTACCTCATCTCCGGCAGTACCTGTAATAACATTGGCAGGTGGTCAATTCTCAACAACTGCAATCGCCAGCAGTTACCAATGGTATTTAAACAATGTTGTGATTACAGGAGCTACTTCAACAACTTATACTCCTACTCAACAGGGGACTTACAAACTAAAGGTAATAACAGGAACCTGCAGTACTTATTCTGCCGACTTTGCTTATTACCTTCCCACTATTGGCTTTCATTCGGATACTCTCTCTTTTTGCAGCAGCACCGCATCAATTAATTTTATAAATACAAGTACCAGCGCAACATCCTATCTCTGGGACTTTGGCGATGGCACTACCTCCACATCAGCTAATCCAATTCATGCTTATTCTGGTTTTGGAAATTATACAGTTAAACTTATCGGCTGCGACAGTATTGGCTGCGACAGTTTAACAAGAACCAATTACATTTCGCTTAATGCTACCCCTGCTCCGCCTGTTGTTTCTTATGCTTCCAATCAACTTTCAACAGTTGCAGTGGCTTCCAATTATCAATGGTATCTCAATGGTGTTTCAATAAACGGAGCTAATTCATCTTCGTATTTGTTGTCGCAAGATGGTGTTTATAAATTGCAGATAGCAAACAATGGTTGTAGTTCATATTCTCCTGATTATTCCTATTACCCCGTACATATTGGTTTTACAGGTGATACACTTTCTTTCTGCGGAACTACAGCTTCTACTGTAAACTTTACAAACACTACTACCAATGCCACTTCATATACTTGGTATTTTGGTGATGGTGTTACTTCAACGTCTGTTAATCCTTCGCATACTTATGCAGGTGGCGGAGTTTATACAGTGAAATTAGTTGCTTGCGGAACTACCAATTGCGATAGCTTGACTCGTATAAGTTATATTAATACTAATCTTGCGCCTTCTATGCCTGTTGTTTCTTATGCTTCAAATCAACTTTCAACAGTTACAGTTGCTGCCAATTATCAATGGTATCTCAATGGTGTTTCAATAAATGGTGCTAATTCATCTTCGTATTCGTTGTCGCAAGATGGTGTTTATAAATTGCAGATAACAAACAATAGTTGTAGTTCATATTCTCCTGATTATTCCTATTACCCCGTACATAGTGGTTTTACAGGTGATACACTTTCTTTCTGCGGAACTACTGCTTCTACTGTAAACTTTACAAACACTACCACCAATGCCACTTCATATATTTGGGATTTCGGCGATGGTGTTACTTCATCAGCTGTTAACCCTTCGCATACGTATTTAAATACCGGAACATTTACTGTTAAATTAACAGCCTGCGGAACTACCAATTGCGATAGTAGTACTCAAGTTAATTATATAACTGTTAATCCGGCACCTATTGCTCCTGTTATAATTCCTTCAGGCACTACTTTAATATGCAGTGGAGGTAGTGCGCAACTAATTACCTCTCTTGTTTCGGGCAATAACTATCAATGGTATTTAAATGGTGCCATTATCAGTGGTGCGGTCGATACTACTTATTCTGCTTCACTTCCGGGAGCTTATACTGTAGGTGTTTCAAATAGTTTTGGTTGTAATATACTGACTGTTTCTGCCACCATTGGAGTGGATACTAACTGTGTATGGCCCGGCGATGTTGATAATAATCATAGTGTAGATAATTTTGATTTATTGCCTATTGGTGTTTATTATTCTCAAACTGGCAATCCTCGTGCAATGATAAGTAATGCATGGCAAGCGTTTCCGGTTGCTGATTGGGGTATTGCTGAAAATCCGAACAGTACCGACTTAAAACACGCAGATTGTAATGGCGATGGAATAATAGATAATAATGATACACTTGCCATCAATCTTAATTTTAGTTTAACCCATGCTATTATTCCTCAAAACAATAACAACCGTTCAATAAATTCGGATATTTATTTTGTAACTGCCACCAATTCGTTTCATGCAGGCGACACTGTTCATGCTGAAATATGGTTAGGTACAGCATCTGCTCCTGTTGCTAATGTGTATGGAGTTGCATTTAATGTTACTTATCCTTCTTCAATGGTTGTGCCGGGCAGCGAGAGGTTAAGATATACTTCCGGTTTGCTTGGAACGCCAGGTACTGATGCTATTACGATTTCAAAAATTGCTCCATTGGCTAACACTGCTTATGGTGCCATCACACGTATCAATCATACCGATGTGAATGGATTTGGCAAAATTGCCGACTTTAGTTTTATTATCAATAGTACTGTTTCCAATCCGGCTGTTATCAATTTAAGTTTTTCAAACACAAGTGGCGATGATGCTGCAGGCACCGTTTTAAACTTCAATCCTATTGCCGATTCTGTATACGTAAATCAAATTTCAACCGGAATTACAGGCAGTACTGCTTCTTCAAGCATTACTATTTATCCTAATCCGTTTACAAATCAAACAACCATTTATTTTAGAGATGAACAAAAAAATACACTGGTTAAGTTGATTGATATTGTAGGAAATGAAGTAAAAACTTTTGTTGTTGATAATGCCAATAGTGCTGTTATTGAAAAAGGAGAGATGAAACCGGGAATCTATTTTGTTGAAATTACAGACTCTGCGCATACAACTTTTAATCGGAAAATTGTTATTCAGTAAGTATTGAAGTAGCTGCTCGGTAACATTTTTCTTAATTCTATTTATAAAGCGTTTCCAAAATAATTATTTACTTGTGCTACCATAATATTCAATAAAAAAAGCTCCGTATTTCTACGGAGCTTTTTTTATTCAGCGAATCAACCAATCAACTACGTAAGTATTATAGAAAACGCAGCACTTACCGGGCTTGGTTTTCCGGTAGGGCTCATGTACCAGCATTTCACCCATATTTTCAAACCTATTTTATCTGACGAATATAGGATAGGGAATATCGTTTTTCCTTCGGGTGCTCGTGTAGTGTAGGCATCAGGGGTTGGTTCGGTGCCATCGGGTTTGGTATAAGCTACTTGCGAAACAATAAACTTTCCTCCCGGAGGTTTCGATTTTTTTGCCGGATGGGCAGGGTCCATCACGAAAATAGTCAGTTCCAGATTCTTCATTGAAACAAAGGCAATTGAAGTTGCAAAATCAGGAGGCAATACAATTGAACGTGACTTATTAACAAGCTGTATATCAAGGTTCACCAAATCAGCACTATTGTGAGGGAGGAGATTTAAAAATCAGCAGCAATTAATATGTATTCATTTTCGGGAACCTTCCAACTGGAAGTAGTGATTAATATTAAGGAGAAGTGGAGTGTGATTTTTCAGCCTGAATATACCCGCTGGTTTCAATCAATATATAAGAAAGGTGACGAAATAAAACTGTATCCGTACTCGTATAATTTTAATATGGGTGTGAGGTATAAATTTTAATTGCCGTAATTTCGTATAAATAATTAATCTTCAATCACTAATTTGCCAGTAGCAGTAATTCCTTCATTCGAATAAATCCGATAAAAATAAATTCCGTTGCTTAAACCGTTTCTATAAACTGCAAACTGTTTCTCAGTTATCTCTTTTATTGATTTCACCGATTTGCCAACAACATCTATTAATTCAAAAGAATAAACAAGATTTGTTTTTAATGAATGAATTGTAAATAATGTATAGTCATTAAATGGATTTGGAGCTACATCGATTCTTGTAATTGCCAATAATTCATTTATTCCAGATGAATTAAAAAGCGTATTCGTAACTCTATTCGTAACAATTGCCGGATTGGAATCAAAGTAAATACTTGCCTTGTTTTGAATTACAGTACCTGCCGGTGATGAAGTATTCAGTTTTACACTAAATCGAATGAAGCCATGACTTGCTGTTTCGTTGCTTGTACTGTCAGGTAAATAAATATTATAAAAATTAAATTTAACTACGCCCGGTGCCAGCCATTCAGGAGAAGCAGTATGGCTTGTTCCTAAAATTTTAAGACTGTTCGAAATAATATCGGAATTCAAAGTATCGATTACAGAAATATTATAAGCTGTTGCTGTTCCTGTGTTTTGAAAATGTATTGTATATGTAAGTTCATTAGTGTAAACAGGAATAAAACCAGCTGCTGTTGTTCCTTTAGGAGACACTTCCTTTAAATTAGGATCGTAAGAATTTACAACCGGCAAACAGAAGGTGTAATCATTGTTTGTTGGATCCACATCACCGGCAGGAACATTTGTAAATACTCTGAAACAAAGTGTGCTTCCGGAAGTTACAGCAACGGTAGGTGTTAAATAAACTCCTGCAAAAAAACTATTCCAATATGCGCCATTACTAATGCTGGTAAGATTTGTATAATTCCATATCAAAGTATCTCCGTTGATATTGTTTGCAGGGTTTGTGCTCAAACCGGCATTGTAAATTACATTAGGGTCTAAAACTAATTTTAATGTGCCTGATGCGAGATTACATCCTGTATTACTGACATACGGAGATAAAATAAATGGGTGATTAGGACGAATAACTCCCTGCGAACCTGCACCGCATTGAACATCCAGAAGACTTGTACATTGCAGCGAAAAGTCAAGATGGCTCTGAGGCAAAGAAGTGAAGCTATAAGATACAGGTGAGCAGGATGTGGACGGAAATATAAATTGAAGATATGATGGAATACTTACTGTAGCATTTGTCATCCACGATTGTAACGCGTGAATACTATAATTACCGATTCCATCAGAGTAACCATTAAAAGATATTGTTGACATGGAAGGACTATTTAATGCTTCGGAAGCTCCTACCATAATTGAAGATAAAGCAACATCGCTTCCGTTGAATAAACAATCATTGTTATAATCAACATATACATTGCCGTCAATATTTGCATACAGGCAAGGGTTTGGAACCGCTATCTGATAAAAATTATTAATATTATAAACGGTATCGATACCTGAAATAACTTTATTTACAGGGCCGCCTGCAGTTGCATAACCTCCCGAAACCATTTCATCGGTGATAGTTATAAATGCATTAATAACAGGCGCAGTTACATACCAGGGATTTTGACCTGCTGTATTTGTTGCCGAGTAAATTACTGCGCCGCCAAACATATCTTTTACTTCTACAATATCTCCGACAAAAGAATTTGATTTTGTAATCTGATAAAACATTTGACCTGTCGAGGAGCAAGTTGTTGAATCATGAGTGCCGGAAGGTTGAAGCATTACAGATACATCACCTTGTGTAAAAACCTGTGCATTAGTTTTTGAGAATGTAAAGGCTATAATAATTGTTAATACGATGTATATTTTTTTCATAATTGATTTATTTAAGTGTGAACATGCGTTTATTAATAAGTTTTAATTGCCGGTGCGAAATAAAACTTAAAGATACCTTTCTTTGTCTTTTATCGGATGCTATTTTTAATAGAATAGTTGCACCGGTATAATAATAAAGAACGATTAAAAATAAAGTCGCATGAATTACATCGACATTGTTATTTGTATTCCTCTGGTTTGGGGTTTGTACAAAGGATTCAGGAAAGGACTTATAATAGAAGCTGCTTCCCTGGTAGCTTTCGCGCTTGGTGTATGGGGCGGCATTCATTTCTCCGAATATGTTGCGGGCAAAATAAAAGAATAGTTTCACTGGCAATCGCCCTATCTGCCTATTGTTTCGTTTGCAGTTACCTTTCTTGGCATAATAATTATAGTTTATTTTATTGCGAAGATTATTCAGAAAATGTTGGAAGGTATGGCGCTTAGTGCGGCGAATAAAATTGCGGGAGCGATATTCGGCGCACTTAAATTTGCAATGGTAATAAGTGTAATTATTTTTGTGATGGATGCCATCGAAAAATCATATCCTTTTATTTCCGTAAAAACAAAAGAAGAATCGGTGCTTTATAAACCGGTTGGTAAAATAGCTCCCACATTAATTCCTGCTCTCAATAAAAGTAAGATTAACAAAATAGTTATACCTTAAAATTTTGAATGATAATGTCATCTTAGTTTTGATTTAAATTGTTTAATAAATTACTTTTTACGATTGATTCCTTCTTCACCTTTTTACAATCATTATT
>CAIRRW010000164.1 GCA_903881065.1 uncultured Bacteroidota bacterium | reverse complement strand
GACTCCCAGTTTTCATTTTTTTAACACATCAATCAAATTAAAAAATAATTTTGATATCTCGAATATAAGGCAATGAGTCGTTTGATGAGGCTTCCTGATATTTAGGATAAGTAAGTTGTCATTACAATTTATTAAAAACTTTATGAGGATTGCTAGTTAGTGTTTTTTACCAGCCCCCATTGAGAATACAGGCCTAGTTACTTCAAGCGAAGTCGAAGACAAATTAGTTGAATTAATTTCCTGTCCATCCCATGTATCATCCACTAAAAAAATGCTTCAGTGAAAACCGAAGTATTTAAACTATTTTTGTAGTTATTAAAAACAAAGATGTTCGATTTAGATAACTGGCAGGAAATATTCGCAACGATAAAGAAGAATAAGTTGCGCACCTTTCTTACATCGCTTGGTGTAGGCTGGGGAATATTTATGCTGGTGATAATGCTTGGTGCGGGCAACGGACTGAAGAATGGGGTGATGTCGGATTTCAGGGGGAGTGCCACGAATAGTTTTTTTATGTGGGCACAGACGACTACTAAAGCGTATAAAGGAATGAAACCGGGGCGGAATTATAACTTTAATAATGCAGATGTGATGGTTCTGCAGCAGATGAAGGAGCTTGCTGTGGTGTCGCCGCAGATACAAATGGGCGGATACAGAGGCAGCAACAATGCGATACGGGGCTTGAAGACGGGCAACTTCGAGATTGGCGGCGTGTACCCTAACATAAGTGATATACAGGAAATACGGGTGGTGCAGGGTCGTTTCCTGAATGAGAATGATGTGAGGGAGAAGCGGAAGGTATGTGTTATCGGGTCGCGGGTGAAGGAAGTATTGTTTCGCGCTGACGAAAATCCGATAGGTGATTATATATTGATTAGCGGAGTTTATTTTCAGGTGATAGGTGTGACCACGACGATGGGAAATGGCGGTGATGCGCGGCAACAGGCGCAACGGATACAGGTTCCGTTTCCTTCATTTCAGAATGCTTTTAACTGCGGAGATATTGTTGGCTGGTTTGCGATATCTGCTAAAAAGGGGATTCCGGCTTCGGATGCGGAAAAGAAGGTGATGGCATTGGTGAAGGAGCGTCATAAAATAGCAGCGGACGATGAACAGGCAATAGGGCATTGGAACATGGAAAAACAATTTAATAAAGTGAATGGTTTATTTGTCGGCATCAATGCGCTGGTATGGTTTGTAGGGATAGGTACGCTGATAGCAGGCGTTATCGGAATTAGTAATATTATGCTTATTATTGTAAAAGAAAGAACAAAGGAGATAGGTGTGAAACGTGCGCTGGGTGCTACTCCTTCGATAGTTGTAGGGCAGATAATACTGGAGTCGGTATTTCTGACGCTGATGGCAGGCTACTTCGGACTGGTATTCGGAATAGGATTGCTTGAACTGATAAATAAACTGGTGGGAGCGGGTGTGCCGATGTTTAAAAATCCTTCTGTAGATTTGAAAGCTGCATTGATAGCATTGTCGGTGCTGGTAGTGGCAGGTGCGCTGGCAGGATTAATACCTGCAAGAAGGGCAGTGGCGGTGCATCCGGTGGAGGCGCTGAGGGCGGAGTGATATAGACCTCGCCCCTAGCCCCTCTTCTTGAGGGAAGGAGAGGGGTGACTAGACTTGAAGCTGGGAGTTGAAAAAGTGGAAGGTTGAAGAGAATTGAAAAATAGGTTACATTAAAAGAAACGATATATGATAAAGAAAATAATAAAGATTGGTGTGCTTGTGGTTTTGCTGGGTGTGTTCGCCTGGACTATTTACTTTTTGTATGCGAAGTCGGCACAGCCGCCTGTGGTGTATCAAACGATTTCTCCGTTTGATACTACTATAGTGAAGAAAACTGTGGCAACAGGAAGCGTGATACCGCGGAAGGAAGTGAACATGAAATCGCAGGTTTCGGGCATCATCGAGAAGCTATATGTAATTGCCGGTCAGGAAATAAAGGAAGGTGATGTACTAGCGAAGATTAAAATAATACCTAATATGATTAACCTTGCAAATGCCGAAAACAGGATGAATCAGGCAACAATAAGTTATGATAATGCAAAGCAGGAGTTTGACCGGAATGAAACATTGTTCAAACAAAATGTGATTTCGAAAGCGGAGTTTCTTCCTTACGAACTGAAGATTAAATCGGCAAAGGAAGAAGTGGATGCAGCAGATAATAACTTGCAATTGATAAAGGAGGGTGTAACTAAATCGGCTGGAATAGCTACCAATACGCTTATCCGTTCTACTATTACGGGCATGGTGCTGGATGTTCCAATAAAGGAAGGAAGCAATGTGATAGAGAGCAATACCTTTAATGAGGGCACTACTATTGCTTCTGTAGCGAATATGGGGGAAATGATTTTTGAAGGGAAAGTGGATGAAAGTGAAGTGGGGAAAATAAAAGAAGGAATGGACTTGGTGCTTACAATAGGTGCGATAGATAAAGAAAGTTTTTCGGCTAAGCTCGAATACATTGCTCCTAAAGGCGTAACGGAGAATGGTGCGATTCAGTTTTTGATTCGCGCTGCTCTTTCCAAAAACAAGGGAACGATGCTTCGTGCCGGTTACAGTGCAAATGCGGATATTATTCTTGCAAAAAAAGAAAAGACGTTTGCTATTCCTGAATCGGTATTGAAGTTTGAAAAGGATAAAACATTTGTGGAAGTGGAAACTGCGAAAGACAAGTATGAGAAGCGATTCATAAAAACAGGTTTATCTGACGGAATAAATATTGAAGTGATGGAAGGATTGAAGAAGACGGATAAAATTAAAGTTCCTCAAATGGAAAAAGGAATTGGTGCGGAAGGGTAGAAATATATGAGTGAACAGGGGATTGGAAGATTAGCGGAACTTCGTAAATTATTAAAGATAGAGCGTGATGAAGATTTTGAACAATACAAACAGCACTTCGCGCGCAATAATATTAATTACCGGAGAGAGAAAGGTGTTGCCTGGTATCCTGTAATCATTACCAATACAGAGATTGGACTTGGCGAGTATCTTACCATTGATGTAGAACGAACTACCAATCATAATGAACCGCATCAGTTTTCGGGAGGGAAGAATGCAGCCTTGTTTTCCAATCATCATCCCGATGCCAAACAGCTGAATGGAACCATCAAAGTTGTTAATCCAAACAAACTGCGCATCTCTCTTTCTGTTGATGAATTGCCCGACTGGTGTGATGATGGGAAGCTCGGCATCAATTTATTATTTGATGAAACAAGTTATAAGGAGATGGATATTGCACTGGAAAAAGTTATCAATACCAACAATACCCGACTGGCTCATCTGCGAGATGTGCTCTATGGAATAAAGTCTCCTGCCTTTGACCCTGTTGATGAATCTTTACAAATTACAGGCTTGAATCAGTCGCAGAATAATGCTGTGAAAAAGATACTTGCAGCAAAAGATATTGCAATTATTCATGGTCCTCCGGGAACCGGAAAAACAACAACGCTTGTGCAGGCAATACGGCAAACATTAAAATCGGAAAAGCAGATACTGGTTTGTTCGCCATCAAATACTGCCGTTGATTTACTTACAGAGAAACTTCATCGTGAAGGAATAAATGTATTGCGGCTTGGGAATCCTGCTCGTATTTCGGAGGAAGTAATGATGAATACGCTGGATGCGAAAATAGCTGCTCATGCTTCTTATAAGGATTTGAAGAACTATCGGAAAATGGCTGATGAGTATTTCAGGATGGCAGGAAAATACAAACGGACTTTCGGGAAAGAGGAGCGCGAACAACGGCAATTATTTTATAATGAAGCACGCAAAATACTCAGCGAAGCAAGAGTGCTGGAAGATTATATACTTTATGAACAGTTTGACAAAGCACAGGTTATTGCCTGCACTCCTGTGGTTTCGGCAAGCCGGATAATGCGCGACAAACAATTTACTTCTGTGTTTATAGATGAAGCAGCGCAGGCACTGGAGCCACTTTGCTGGATTCCTATTTCGAGAAGCAATCGTGTAATATTTGCAGGAGACCATTTTCAATTGCCTCCTACAGTTAAATCAAAGCGTGCTGAAGATGGAGGATTAAAAGAAACATTGTTTGAGCGTTGCATGACTATTGATGCGGCTTCGGTGATGCTGAATACGCAATACCGGATGCACGAAAAGATTATGAATTTCTCCAACAGGCAATTCTATAAGAATAATTTGCTTGCAGATACTTCGGTAAAAGATACGGTATTGAGTTATGATGAGGATGATTATTTACTTTCTTCGCCATTTGATTTTCTGGATACTGCAGGATGTGGCTTCAATGAGATTACCAACCCTGAAAGTTTGAGTACCGCTAATCCCGAAGAAGCAACTTTACTTATAAATCATTTAAAACTGGTGCTGGAGCAATACGAACGGAATAATAAATTCGGGAAGATTATAACCATCGGCATTATTTCTCCTTATAAAGAGCAGGTGCAACATCTAACAAATAAAGTTGCAGAGGATGAATTTCTGAAAGATTATGCTTCACAGATTGCCATTAAAACGATAGATGGATTTCAGGGTCAGGAGCGCGATATAATTTATATTAGTCTGGTGCGGAGCAATGACATGATGGAGATTGGGTTTCTTGCCGATACCAGAAGAATGAATGTGGCACTTACCAGGGCAAAGAAGAAACTGGTAGTGATTGGCGACAGTGCTACTCTTGGTAATCATCCTTTTTATAAAAACTTCCTTGATTATGCCGATGAAGTAAAAGCATATAAGAGTGCATGGGAGTTTTTGTAAAGAAGTAACGGACTTAAAATCTTAAACTCGAATAAAATAAAAATTAATAAACTTTGTTATCCAAATCAAATAATTAAATTTGCACCTATGCGATTGAATAAAATCAAAAACCTCTCATTCTTTTTTTTCATATTTATTGTTACTGCAAATGCTCAGGAACCGGTTGCAGGAAAAGCCTGGACAATGGAACAATGCATTGATTATGCGTTGAAGAACAATATATCTGTTAAACAATCTGAATTGAATACGGAGATTTCTCAGGTTAATTTAACTCAGAGTGAAGTGAATCTGCTTCCAAACCTGAACGGTAATTTTTCTCATAGCTATAACTATGGGCGCACAATTGACCGGTTTACAAATGAGTTTGCCACGCAACAGGTACTTTCCCAAAATCTTTATTTGAGCAGTACTTTTAATTTATTCAGCGGCTTGCAGAATGTTAATACTATTAAGGAAAACAGATATAATTTTCTTGCCAGCAAGTACGATGTTGATAAAATGAAAAATGATATTTCATTGAATATTGCTTCTGCTTATTTGCAGATTTTATACAGCATCGAAGGACTTGACAACGCCAAAAATCAGATGGGAATCACAGCTTCTCAGGTTGACAGAACACAAAAGTTGGTTGATGCAGGTTCGGCCGCAAGAGGCACATTGCTTGACATACAGGCACAGTTGGCGACTGAAGAATTGAATGTAACAACGGCACAAAACAATCTTGATATAGCTTATTTGACATTAGCACAACTATTGAATATGCCGACTGCAGAGGGTTTTACAATTGTTAAACCTGCAATAGCAATAGCCAATGAAGCATTGCTGACTTCTACACCTGCTCAAATTTATAATACAGCTGTTGTTAATTTACCTGAAGTAAAAAGTGCGGACAATAGAGTGAAGAGTGCGGAAAAGGCTGTGGCTGTTGCCTGGGGAGGTCTGAGCCCGCAATTAAGTTTTAGTGCTTCTTATGGAACAGGATATTCCGGTGCCGATAAACAAATTGTAGGAACACCTGAAATAACTGGTGCTGCTGCTACAGGTGACTATGCTGTAAATGGTGGAATTATATCACCTGTTTATTCACCAACATTTTCAGCACAATACGAAACAGTTTCTTTCGCTGATCAATACAAAAACAATGTGAACAAAACATTTGGATTAAATTTAACGGTGCCTATTTTTAATCGTTTTCAAACAAAAGCTTCCATTGATAAAGCGCGTATTCAAAAACTAAATGCCGATTTGACTGTAGAATCAACCAAATTGCAGGTACAGAAGAATATTCAACAGGCTTATGCGGACGCAAATGCTTCTTTGAAAAAATATACTTCTACACAGAAAGCATTGGAAGCAACTCAGGAATCATTTAAATATACTGAACAAAAGTTCAATGTTGGAATGGTAAATACTACTGATTACAATACAGCAAAAAACAAATTGATAACAACTCAAAGCCAATTGTTACAGGCAAAGTATGAGTTTGTATTTAAAACAAAAGTCCTTGACTTTTATCAGGGGAAACCATTAAAGTTTTAACCACTTAATAAAGAAATGAAAAAAGTAATTTGGATAATAGTAATCGGTGTTGTTCTAATAATAACCGTTTTGATGCTTAAGAATTCGGGTAGCAAAGCATTATCAGTTACTACAGAAAAAAGTCAGAAAAGAAATATAATTGAATCCGTTTCTGCCAATGGTAAAATTCAACCTGAAGTGGAAGTGAAAATAAGTTCGGATGTTTCGGGTGAGATTGTGGAATTGTACGTAAAGGAAGGTGATCAGATTCAAAAGGGAGATTTATTATGCAAGATAAATCCACTGATTTACGAATCTACATTAAATAGGATGCAAGCCGGATTGGATGGTGCAAAAGCAGGGTTGTCAAATTCAAAAGCCAGGCTGGAACAAGTTAAAGCAACGTTTGTAAACTTGGAAGCATCTTATAACCGAAACAAAAAACTATTCGAGCAAAATGCAATTTCGCAATCTGATTTTGATGCTGCCAAAGCTGCTTACGATGGAGCAAAAGCAGATGTTAAAGGAGCGGAGAACAATGTGGAAGCTGCTGATTATAATGTAAAAAGTACTGAAGCATCTTTGAAAGAAGCTACGGAAAATCTTGCTAAGACAAATATTTATTCTCCTGTAACAGGTACTGTTTCCAAGCTGAATAAAGAAAAAGGGGAACGTGTGGTTGGTACAGCACAGATGGAAGGAACAGAGATTATGCGTCTTGCTAACTTGAAAGAAATGGAAGTGAATGTGGATGTAAACGAAAATGATATCGTTCGAGTTCACAATGGCGATACATCTTTGATAGAGGTAGATGCTTATCTTGACAGGAAGTTTAAAGGTATTGTTACAGAGATTGCAAACTCTGCAAACACTACAGGTGTAACTGCTGAACAGGTAACTAACTTTACAGTAAAAATCAGAATATTGCAGGAATCATATTCTGATTTATTCAATGCTGATAAAACCAATGCTCCTTTCCGCCCAGGAATGAGTGCTACTGTGGACATACAAACTAAAAAGGCATTGAATGTGCTTTCGGTGCCGATTCAGGCGGTTACTACACGCTCGGATAGCAGTGCGTTTAAGAAGAAACATATCGATAACAAAGAAGAGAGTGGTCCTGATGGAATTGTGATTAAGGATGAAAAAAATAAAGGTAAGGATGATAGTAAGGAAACAATAAAAGTGGATGAATGTTTGTTTGTATTTGTTGACGGCAAAGCAAAAATGGTGAAAGTAAAAACAGGTATTCAGGATAATAATTATATTGAAATAAAAGAAGGCGTAAAAGAAGGGGATGAAATAATATCCGGTCCGTATGGTGCAGTATCAAAAGTGTTGAAGGAGGGAAGTGAAGTGAAGAAAGTAGATAAATCCGAATTGTTTACTGCCCCCAAAAAGTAAATAGTGGCACTCATTCTTAATCTTGAAACAGCAACTACTGTTTGTAGTGTTTCTCTTGCAAAAGATGGTGAACTGATTGCTCTTAAAGAAATCAATGGTGATTATTCGCACGCTGAAAATCTAACGTTATTTATTGAAGATGTTTTCAAACAAGCCGGTTTAAAGCCAAACAGTATTGATGCTGTGGCGGTGAGCAAAGGTCCCGGCTCTTATACCGGACTTCGAATAGGAGTGAGCACTGCAAAAGGCTTATGTTATTCATTAGACAAGCCTTTGATTGCAATAAATACTTTGGAACATACTGCACATGCAGTTGCGAAGGAAATGAAAAGAGAATACACAGGTAGGCTTTCTGAAATTCCTTCACTAAATAATGCGCTTCTTTGCCCAATGATTGATGCAAGGAGAATGGAGGTTTATTGTGCATTATTTGACAGAAACAATAAATGTATCATGCCTACTAAGGCGTTAATTATTGATGGAAATTCTTTTTCTGATTATCTGAAAGAAAACAAAATATTTTTCTTCGGAGATGGCTCCGACAAATGCTATAATATATTGTCTGAGTTAGATAATGTTTTTTTCTTTAAAGACATAGTACCTTCCGCAGAGAACATGATTCCTCTCTCGGAAGAAGCATTTAATAAAAAACAATTTGAAGATGTTGCTTACTTTGAGCCCTTTTACTTAAAGGATTTTGTTGCAGGTAAGAAGAAGGGAGAGAAGTAATTTACCCAAACAGCAAGCTAAACACTTCTTCAATCTTCCCAACCATAGTTATCTTAATACTATAGCTTTTTATATCAAGTCCTTTTTTGTTGTATTTCGAAATAAAGATATGTTCGAAACCTAATTTTTCTGCTTCTGAAATTCGCTGATCAATTCTATTGACAGGTCTTATTTCTCCGCTAAGTCCTACTTCACCGGCGAAGCACGTCTTTGGTGAAATAGGCATATCTTCATTACTTGAGAGAACTGCACAAACTAATGCTAAATCAATTCCTGGATCTTCCACTTTAATACCGCCTGCAATATTCAAGAATACATCTTTAATACCTAACCTGAATCCACAGCGCTTTTCCAGCACTGCAAGAAGCATTGCCAATCTCCGCAAATCAAAACCTGTGGAGGAGCGCTGCGGAGTGCCGTAAGCTGCAGTACTTACAAGT
>CAIRRW010000163.1 GCA_903881065.1 uncultured Bacteroidota bacterium | reverse complement strand
TTATTTTATTAAAGAAATATTCTTTGTATGGAAATTGGTAAAGAAATTGGCAAAGAAAATTAATTAATATCGATTCAAATGTCATCTAATATAGTTCTAGGATTACTTTAAGATTAGGTATATGGATATAAGAACATTGATGAGGAAATTAATTTATAACGTTTTTAAATTGATTCCGCGTCAGAAGATAATTCCAGCTGATGTAGAAATAGATATAATAATTCCATTAATACAAAAAGACTTAATAATTCTTCCATTGTGCATAGAAGGAATTAGAAATTGTATAACTCACAATTTTTACGAAATTTATATTGTTGCCCCAAAAGATGAATTAATATTGGATTATTGCAAAAAGTTGAATTTAGTTTTTATAGATGAAACATCTATTTTTGGATATGCTCCAAACGAATTAAAAATATTTACAGGGAATAATAAGAATAATCGGAGCGGTTGGATATTTCAACAATTAATAAAGTTGAGTGGAGTTATTGGGAAAAACAGATACTTTTTATGTATTGACGCAGATCATGTTTTAATAAAAAAACACTCATTTATATCTTCTTGTAATAAACATATTTTTTATCAAAGCCCTGAATATCATAAACCTTATTATGATATTATTCAAAAATTATTTAGAAACAAAAAATACCCAGATTCATGTTTAAGCTATATTTCACATAAAATGATATTTGATAAGATTGAATTATCTAAATTACAAAAATCACTTTCTGAATTGCACAATGCAAACTGGATAAGTGTAATTATAAATTCATTGGACTTTAATGAAGATTCAGGATTTTCTGAGTTTGAAATGTATGGGTCCTATATTAATAAAAATATGAAAATATTAAGACTGTGGAAAAATATCAACTTACTTAGAAATAAAACTTATTCATATGATGAAATTAGCAAATTGTACAGTCGAAAATTTAATGCAGTTACATTTCCTGAACATTTAAATCATATTTCCTAATCATTATTTTCTTTTAAATATCAACAAAATATTATCCTAAACATATTAATGAGGAAATCTAGTTTTTCAATTTTAATAAATACTTGCGACAACTTTGAGGACTGTTGGATGCCATTCTTCACTCTCTTTAAGAATTATTGGCCTGATTACTCAGGGAAAATCTATCTGAACACCGAAACCAAGTCATTTGAGTTTCCAGGTTTGAATATTATTTCAATAAAAAATAATGTTCAAACACCAGATAAAAAAATTACCTGGAGTGAATGTTTAATCAGAGCGTTAAAAACAATCGACTGTGAAATTATCCTTTATATGCAGGAAGATTATTTCCTGAAAGATTACGTAAAAACAGAATTAGTTGAGAAATATGTCGATTTAATGACTGAAAATAAAGATATTCATTGTGTTCATTTAACAGACCAGGCCATAGAAGCGAATCTCCAACCTTCAGAATATGAAAATTTATATCCAGCTATTCTCAATCAGCGTTATTTAATCAGCTGTCAAGCAGCACTATGGCGCAAAGATATTTTATTCTCCTGTTTAAGGCCCTATGAAGATGCCTGGCAATTTGAGGAATTCGGATCGAAACGTGGGGCCATCCTAAGGCACAATATTTTTGTAGTGGATAAGAATTGGGTAAAATTGGATGAGTTTGAAATTATTCCATATATTTTCACAGGAATAATTCAGGGTCGATGGTACAACCAAGTACCACCATTATTTGAAAAAAATGGAATTTTAATGGATTTTACAAAAAGAGGGTTTCTGGATGAAATGCCATACAAATCCATTTCAAAGAAACTTATTCATGGATGGAAGCACCTTATTGTCTCAATTAAATATTATTCTGAGTTGTATTGTTTAATTAGATCCAGGAAAAACAATGACTAAATTATCAATTTATACCCTCAAAATTCTGCGCAAACTTTACGCACAAGTATTAATCTTCAAGCCAAAAGAGAAGCCGGAATTTGATCAGAACCCAGACTCTGCATCACAAATAATATACGAGACTTTAAAGTCAGATAAGCCAGTTATGATTGCCCGGTTTGGAGCAAATGAGTTGACAATTTTGATTAATTATCTAAGTATTAAAAGTGGTTCAAGAAGCGTTATTAAATATATTAGGGGAGAGCAATTTGATTGGTGGTGGAATGTTGTTATTATAAAGCAAATGCACGAAGTTGCAGGATTTTTCCCTCCCGAAATTTCTATGATTGAAAAGTTTTGCGAATTAATGCTGAAGGATATTCCGCAAGTAGATATTTTGGGGTCATGGTTGTCTGACGAGGCAAAGGTGAGTAATATCTTACATGCAAAGAAAGTTCACCTTAGGCATTTGGAACCATTTTGGTCTGAGATGCCATGGAGTAGAATCTTACAAGGTAAAAAAGTCTTAATCGTACATCCATTTAGCCACACTATTGAAAAACAATATAAAAAAAGAAAACTATTGTTTGGAAGGGATATTCTACCGGAATTTGAGATTAAGACTTTGAAAACCGTACAAAGTTTGGCTCGAGAAAAAACTCCCTTTGCTGATTGGTTTGAAGCATTGGAATTTATGAAATCAGAGATTGATAAAATTGATTATGATATTTGTTTGATTGGCGCAGGTGCGTATGGTTTCCATTTGGCAGCACATGTTAAACGAATGGGGAAAAAAGGCTTTCATTTGGGTGGTGCGTTACAACTATTGTTTGGAATCAGAGGTAAAAGATGGGAAGTTCCAAATTATGGCGTAAAAGAATGGGGTATTCCTAAAGGTTCATACATTTCATTAATCAATGAACATTGGGTTCGACCAAGTGAAAATGAAAAGCCCAAAAATGCGGATGTTGTTGAAGGTGCTTGTTATTGGTGAACGATATTTATTTAGAAAACTAAATTCTTAATTTAAATGAGTAACGAATTTGAAACACCTATACTATTTTTAATCTTTAACAGGCCAGACACTACCCAACAGGTATTTAATCAGCTAAAACAATTAAAACCCAAATATTTATTTGTGGCAGCGGATGGTCCTAGGCTAAATAAGCCTGGAGAATTTGAGATCTGTCTTGAAACCAGAAATATTATTAACCAAATTGATTGGGATTGCAAAGTGAAAACTCTTTTCCGGGATGAAAATTCAGGTTGTGGAATTGCAGTTAGTTCCGCTATCAGCTGGTTTTTTGAGCAGGTTGAATATGGTATAATTCTTGAAGATGATTGCCTGCCTGATTTGTCATTTTTCCCCTATTGCGAAGAACTTTTGATCAGATTTAAAGATAATCAAAAAATAATGATGATAGGTGGTAACAATTTTCAAAACGGGATTCAAAGAGGGGATGGAAGTTACTATTTTTCAAATTTTGGCAATATATGGGGTTGGGCTTCATGGCGCAGAGCCTGGCAACATTATAAGAGGGAAATAAGAGTCGATAAGCTATTTTTTTCTTCGCTCAATAAGGGCATTATTAATAATTGGAAAGAGAGAAAGTATTGGAATAATAAACTATTAAAAGTAGTTAATGGAAGAATTGATACATGGGATTATCAGTGGATTCACGCTATATGGAAAAACAATGGATATTCAATAACTCCAAATTGTAATTTAGTTGTAAATTTGGGTTTTAGAAATGCTTCTACGCATACTTTTCTTCATGATTCATTTAAGGAGATTGAAAATTTTCAAAAAATAGAGCTACCTCTTATTCACCCTGAAATAAAAGTTGATCAGGCCGCTGACAGACAAACATTTAAAAATGTATTCGGATATAATTTTAAAAGATTATTCCGGCTATACAGGGAAAATAATTTATTTGATTTAATTCAGCATATTTTAAAGAAACTAACCTCCAACCTTTGAATTTATAAAATAGATGACAAACAAAGTTGTTAATATTATATGAAATTTCTTCTTTAAAAGGAAAGTGCCGGAATATATAAATAGGTAATTACTGGTTCAAATTGACTTGATAATGGAGCTGAAAAAATTTCAAATATTTCTGGTGTGCCTTCTATTATTTCAATAGAATTACAAGAAAAGATAACTTAGAATTATGGATGATAAAAAGATGATAATAACGACAAGTTGGGATGACGGACATCCACTCGATTTAAAACTTGCTGACTTACTTTCCAAATACGGAATTAAAGGTACGTTTTACATTCCGATAAGAAATCCGGAAAATATCGTCATGAATGATACTGCGTTAACTAATATCTCATCAGAATTTGAAGTTGGCGGACATACTGTCAATCATTCAATTCTTACAAAGCTAAACATTCAAGATGCAAGTTACGAGATAACTGAATGCAAGGCTATCCTCGAAAATAAATTAAATAAAAAGATCCATGCATTTTGTTTTCCCAGTGGAAAATTTTCAAAAAGAGACATTCAGTTAGTCCATAATTCAGGATTTTTATTTTGTCGGTCAACAGCTTATTTTCGCAGCCAACTTGATATAAATCAGAGCTTAATGCATACTGCAGTTCAGGCATATAATCACAAGAGTATCTCATTGTTTAAAAACTGTATCAAGCGAATTAATCTTGCCCCTATAATCAAGAACTCTTTTTTCATTCCGTATAACTCTAACTTTAGAAAGCTGGCAAAAAGAATAATAATTCAGACTTCAAAGAGTAAAGGCATTTTTCATATTTGGGGTCACTCGTGGGAAATTGAAGAATATGATCTTTGGAACGAATTGGAGGAAACATTTAAAATTTTAAAGGGAGAAACAGACGCCTTATATTTAAGCAATACTCAACTCTGGCAAAATAAGATCCAAGATTTAAATTTAAATCAGGAAACTCAAGGCTATTGATTCTGCAATCGACAGCTATGAGTGAAATTTTAAAATAATCCAGGATTACCCAATTTCTAACAAATAGCATTAAAAGGTTATGTTTAATCTTGTTGACATAATGAATCACCTATTTATTCAATATGCTCCAAAATTTGTATGGCGAAAAATTAATTCAGAAAATATATCCGAATATGGAATTATTGAGAATATTGCGTCCATTAAATACTAATTTGTATCATGACTAACTCTTCAAAAGTTCTTTTTCTATTACATCTTCCTCAGCCCGTTCATGGTTCATCCATGATAGGACTGAGTATTAAAGAAAGTATTGAGATTAACCATGTCTTTGATTGCGAATATATCAATTTAACTGCATCTCAGCAGGTGTCGGAAACAGGAAAATTCAATCTTCGAAAGATTGTTGGTTTTATGATTACTTTTGCTAAGCTATTCTGGACGCTTAGTAGGAAACGTCCTCAACTTTGCTATCTGGCATTAACTTCAACGGGCATAGCATTCTATAAAGACCTGATTCTAATAGCCTTGATTAAAGCATTCCGAATTAAGCGGGTTTATCATATGCATAATAAAGGGGTTAGCTTACATCAAAATCAATTCATCAACAGAATTTGTTATAGGTTTGTATTCAGCAGTGCTCAAGTTATTCTATTGTCTAAAAACCTATTCTATGATATAAATAAGTTTGTTAAGGAAGAGAGTGTTCATATCTGCCAGAACGGCATTCCAGATTTAGGACTCCATGAAAAAACTAAGGAAGTTGGCACAAAAAATATTGTCAGGATTCTTTTCCTGTCAAATCTGATAGAATCGAAAGGTGTCTTTGTATTATTGGAAGCATTGGCTCTCTTAACCCGGAAAGGAGTTTCCTATGAGAGTGTTTTTATTGGGGCAGAATTTGACATTTCAGTTGCCCAATTTAACAGTAGAGTGCTCCAATTAGGTATATCCGATTTTGTTATTTACCAGGGTGCAAAATATGGGGAAGAAAAAGAAAAGGCCATTTTAGAAGCTGATATTTTTATATTCCCTACTTGTTATGAAACTTTTGGTTTGGTTCTTTTGGAAGCCATGAGCTACTCTTTACCGGTTGTTTCCACTTTCGAAGGAGGAATTCCAGATATTGTTGAAGATGGAGTTACCGGATATCTTGCACCACAAAGAAATGTTGAATTACTTGCAGAAAAATTGGAACTGCTGATTATGAATCCTGAGTTACGCCGTCAAATGGGGGAAGCTGGCAGAAAGAAATTTGAAAAGGAGTTCACTTTAGAGATATTTGAGCAAAGACTTATTGCTATTCTGCAGAAAATAATTAAAAAATAACGGTCATGTTAAAAGAGTACATTCGATTTGAATTACAGCCAAATACCCCGTCATTACTTTGAATACAATTAAAACCATCGGCTTTACAGTCTTTTCAGATGATTTGAATGTTATTCCAATACATGGGAAAAGTTGCAAAGTTCTTAATACAATTAGTCCCAATTCTTATGGGGTATCAACTAAAGATGAAGAATTTGAAAGGGCATTAAAAGCTTCAGATTACCTGGTTTTGGATGGAGTATATTTTTCCTTTGCGTCATTGTTGCTTCAAGGTAAAAATATAAAGCGCAATCAAGGCCCTGATGTATTTGATCATTTTATTCATCGTTTAAATGAGCAACATGGGAAGGCGTTTTTTCTGGGTTCATCAGAAAGCACTTTGCAGAAAATAAAAGACAGAGCAAAAAATGAATACCCAAATATCAGAATAGAAACCTTTTCACCTCCATTTAAGCCGGAGTTTTCTAAACAAGACAATAAATCAATAATCGAAAGTATTAACGCCTTTAATCCCGATATTCTATTTGTGGGTATGTCTTGTCCCAAGCAGGAAAAATGGGCCATAGAGCACCGCAAAAGAGTCAATTGTGGTTTAGCTGTTTGCATTGGCAATGTATTTGATTGGTACGCAAGAAACCAAAAATCAATTCATCCTATATGGTTTTCCTTAAGATTAGGTTGGCTAATCCGGATTATTCTAAGACCAGAAATATTTCGCAGAAACATTGGTAATCAGCTGCTGTTCTTCTGGCACATCATTCTTATATTCTTAAAAATTAAAAAATATGATTAAAGGTGCCGTAATTGGGCTCGGTAAAATGGGTCTCTCTCACTGTGCAATCGTTAACGCCCATCCCGATGTAGAAATGGTTGCTGTTTGCGACACTTCATCACTGGTGCTTGATGCGTTTAAAAAATTCAGTTCCATTTTAACCTATGTTGATTATCAGGATTTAATACAAAAAGAGAAGCTGGAATTTGTGATAATATCTACCCCCACTCGTTTTCATTTTCCGATGGTTAAATACGCCCTTGAAAAGAATCTGCATGTGTTTTGTGAAAAACCATTTAGTTTGATACCAAAGGAGAGTGAAGAGCTTATAAAGATTTCTAACAATAAATCAGTTGTAAATCAAATTGGTTATCACAATCATTTTATTGGAACATTCCGTGAGCTAAAACGCCTGCTTCAGCAGGGCATTATTGGTGAATTAGTTCATTTCACAGGCGAAGCTTATGGTCCTGTGGTAACAAAAGAAAAGGGGATTTCCTGGCGTTCTAAACCCGAGGAGGGTGGAGGATGTTTGTATGATTATGCATCGCATGTATTAAACCTTATTCAGGAAATTATAGGCCGCCCAATGAAAGTAAGCGGTTCGCAGTTAAAAAGTATCTACTCGAAAGGGGTTGAAGACGCTGTTTATTCCACACTAACTTTAAATAGCGGATTAAGCGGCACAATTTCTGTGAACTGGAGCGACGAAACCTACAGGAAGATGTCTACTTCAATTATCGTTCATGGTAAAAATGGCAAAATTATCTGCGACGCAACAGAGATAAAAATATATCTTAAGGAGCCGAATAAAAAAGAGGGCTTAGAAAAAGGCTGGACTATTAAATATATTACCGAATTTGCTATTCCAGTAAATTATTATTTGCGCGGTGAAGAATACAGTGCACAAATTGACTATTTTATTGATTGTATTAAGAATGGGAAACAGGCTATAGTCAATTCTTTTGAACAGGGTCATTATACTGACAAAGTAATAGAAATGATTTTAGCAAACGCTAAAAAAAATTAATACTATGGACAAAGTAATCCTTGGAGACAATCAGTTTTTTGCAGTTAACCATGCTTCGGATGAAAAAGCCCGGGCACAGTCGATCCAGTTTAAAGAAGATGCAGCCATTATTAAAGTGATAGATACAGCCATTAATTTGGGAATAAATACTTTTATGTGTACTACTCACGACAGGATTGCCAACATCTGTGATCACATGCGGGCCAATAAACAACGATATTGGGACTTTAACATTTATCCTTGCATGCCTTATGCTCATAAATATGCAAATGCTTTTACCGAATTAGGGATAGTGGGTACGATTAAACAATACGTACCTGGCAATTTATTGGGTGCATTCGCCAAGGGAGGGATCGCATTCTTAAGTAAGGATTTTATTGGACTTATGGAGTTACTTATCGATGCAGAAATGAAAATGTTTAAAGGGCTAAATACTCCGGTTATTTTCATTCAAAATGTTTTAGTCGATATGATTCTGGGTCTCAAAATGTACGAAGTATTCAGCCACTATGATTCCTATATTCGAAAAAAATATTCGGCTGAACCTGGTTATATAACAATGAATATGCCTTTGCTATTAGATGCCTTAAACTCAATTGGGATTGAAAACCCGATTATTTGCAGTTCGATAAATAAGATTGGTTTCCGTATGAGCGGAGGCATTGAGATTTACCAGAAATATCTGAATGAAAAACAATTTAGACCAATTGCAATGCAAGTTCTTGCAGCCGGAGCACTGCACCCCAAAGACGCAATTGAATATATAGGTAAATTTCCCAAAATTGAATCTGTTTTATTTGGCGCATCATCAAAGAGTCATATGCAGGAAACGAAAGAATTGATTGAGGCAAATATTAAATAAATATTTTGCTTCGCCTTCTTGTCCTGGTCGGGTTAGGAATTCCATTTAAGTAAGTATTTAGTCGATCCTAAATATAATTTTAATCCTATAGATCAACAATATATTGTTGATCTATAGGATTTTTATTTGTCTTAAATTGAAAAAAACTGAATGTACAGTTTCTTCAGGTTAGGGTCTCTACTTGGTCAATTGACTGACACATGCTAATTTTTATCCCATGCAATCCGCTGGACGGATCCATGAAACTAAAATGCAAAATACGACATGATATCTGTTCTATTGCTTATCGTATTGTACGAATAGAACTTGATCTCTGGAAATATTTATTTTACATACAAGATTAATATATTTACAAACGAGCATTTTTTACCGAATTCAAGATTTGTTTTTTACATCGTAAAATATTATTTTTATTTAGTCTTAATTATGATAAATTTTTTATACCTTTGTAGAAACTACAAATAACTAACATTATTTATTAGAACTGATTCAAAATATTCGCTGAATAGTATGATAGGCTCAAAAAGAAAGACTTATAACTTATACATACTGATTGCCAGACAAATAAGCGCATTTAATTCTGTGTTTTTGCAAAATAAAACCTTATAATTGTTCCTAAGTTAATAGAAATGTATATGCCAAAAGATAAAATTAAATCTATTAATCTGTTTTTTGATCTGTTGATCTTAAACTACTCCATCTTTTTTTTATCCGCTATCCAGGTTGACATCGATCCCAAACTTAGGCCATATGTTAGTACATATCTATTAATGGGGAATATATCATGGTTCTTTAGTTCATTCTTACTTTCCACAACTAGATTCTTTTATAGAGATAATTACAAGAAACGGATTAAAAGAATTACTTTAAAAACCTTAATGTTCCTAGTAACTCTATCAGTTGTGGATTTACTGGAAATTCCACACCAACACTCGTTAGTTTTCTTCCTGGAATGCACTGCGATTTTTTATCTCGGACAGATCTCTTTTTATCAATTACTTCACTTCACATTTAAATATAAACGAAAAAAAGGGTATAATACCAACAGGATACTTATTATTGATAAAAATGAGCAAACAAGCTCACTGGAAAGGATTATTTCTGACAATCCAACAATGGGTTATCATTTTATTGGATATGCTGACAATCACATAGAGCATCAGGATGTTTTGGGTACACCAGAACAGCTTCTTAGCCTGATCAAACACTATCATATCAATTTAGTAATTGTTCCATTCAACTTATTCCAGGAAGAAAATAATGCTAAGGATTATCTATATCTCTGTAGTGATTTAGGGGTGCGTATTCTTTTTCTTCCTGAAAATCAAAGCAATCTTCCTTTTGACTCTGATCTGATACGTATCGGGGAACTTGTTCTGATCAATCCACATAAAATACCTCTGGATGATCTGGAGAACTGTGTTTTGAAGCGGTTTTTCGATTTAATTTTTTCTTCTCTAGCCATTATCTTTATATTTTCATGGTTATTCCCGATAATTGCAATTCTTATTAAAATCAATTCAAGGGGGCCAATATTCTTTGTCCAGAAGCGCACAGGGAGAAAAAATAAGACCTACCATATTATAAAATTCAGAAGCATGTATGTTAATAATACGGCTCACAGCAAGCAAGCATCTACTAATGATCATAGGATTACCGGCGTTGGCGAGTTCCTTCGGAAAACATATCTGGATGAATTACCTCAATTCCTCAATGTATTTTTAGGCCAAATGTCTGTAGTAGGTCCGAGACCACACATGCTAAGACACACATCTCATTTTTCCAGAATGATCAAAAATTACAAGTTCCGTCATATTGTTAAACCAGGAATTACCGGATGGGCACAAATAAATGGATATTGCGGTGAAACTAAAGAAATTTGGATGATGGAAAAGAGGATAAAATATGACCGCGAATACATCGAAAACTGGAATCTATGGTCAGATATTAACATTATTTGGAATTCCATCTTTAACCTGAATAGTTATAAAAATATTGCAGAAAAAACCATGGCTGAACCTATGCGAAAGAAGAAACTGGAAGTAATACTATAGACCCTAGAAAATAAGCAGAGTAAAGATTTCCTTTATCCGGCTTATTGTTGACTGTTCAATAGGTATTATGATAGAAAGCATATCCTTGCCGATAAATCAAAGAAAATCAATGCATTATTAGCTATGGCTGCATGAAATTTCAAAATTAAAAACGAATCTGCGAAAATGCGTTAAAAAAAATTGAGTTAATTATTTTCAATACGATATATTATGATTATTCATTTTTAAAAATACAATTAGATGATTGGATTACTTTCGCCAAAATATTACCTGGTAACGCTAGCAATGTTAAGTTTATTGGTTGTAAGCTGCGACTACCTAAATTTGATTTCTTCTTCAAAAAACGAGTTAGTGACTAATAATAAAGTAAATCACGTTGTGGTTATTTATTTGGAAAACCATAGTTTTGATAACCTTTACGGACAATTCCCTGGAGCCAATGGAATTTCGTCTGCAAACAAATCTGCAATTACTCAAGTTTCAATTACAGGTGCTCCATATCCCTACCTGCCTATCAAGAAAGCAGATGAGACAATTATTAAGGTTCCAAACAAACTTTATAATATAGACAAATATATTCCATCTAACATAATTTCTCCTGATTTAGCCCATAGTTATTATCAAGAGCAAATGGCCATTGATGGTGGGAAGATTAAGATACTCCCCATTCTTCGGACAATAAATGCAGCAAGTTAAGATGTTTATGCGCTGCTATTTTTTACTCGGACAAAGCGGGAAATAACTTTTTGGTATTCAACACCAAAAAAAGTTATTCTCGATTTAGGCCGCTAATTCATACCGCTGTTTTGGCGTTTGATAATCTAAAGATTGATGTATTCTCACATGATTGTAAAACTGAAAATACTTTTCCAGCCCTTCCCATAAAGATAGACCGTTTTCATATACATTCAAATACACATTTTCATATTTTACTGAC